>JAOAJI010000059.1:2611-2952 GCA_026414265.1 Microcaldota archaeon | reverse complement strand
ATAACATTTTCGATACACTTTACGAGAATGTTTAATGCAGTGTCTAAGTTGGATTCAGATAATTCATCTGAACGGACATATTTTAAGCTATCAGTGAGGAAAAGTAGATTTAAATAGTCTGGATTTTCAACGAAAAATTGTACATATAGACACCCCATTTCACAAAGTTGTTTTCTTGGATCACTGGGATATTTGTCAATAGCATTTTTAAGAGTATGATTGAATTTAAGTAAAGCTTCTTTCGCTATTGCTAAAATTAATTCGTCCTTATTTTTAAAATGTCGATATGGTGCGGAATGGCTTGAACCGCAGAGTTTTGCTACTTTTCTCAATGAAAACTT
>JAOAJI010000059.1:0-2601 GCA_026414265.1 Microcaldota archaeon | reverse complement strand
ACATACGATCACTAAATTTATCAAATTCAGCCAATATTGTTCTATATGAAGCTTTAAGGCAAAATAGATTTGATGGACTAGAAAGCGAAGGAAGATTGCACAGATTAGAATGGTAATGCTTTCTCAAAATACAACGAGCCTGTGTGCAGGCTTTTTTATTTTACCAGGTAGAAATTTAATAAAAACTCTGTCAACCGTTTTTGAAAATGTCCCAAAAATTTTTAAACATTAGCACCACTTTGTGGTGCTTTTACTAAGCAGGATTTTTAAGGGTTTCAATGTAAGCCATGAAGCTAGTAAATCTCCAAGGATGAGTCGTTGGAGGAATCCAAATCTTTTTGGAATCTTGTGGATTGTCTAAAGTATCTATGTTTTTAGAAATATCTTGGTGACTAGAAATAATATTCAACGAATAAACCACATCATTAATGCAAGTAAACATACGCCCATCAAAAGCTTTAATAACAACGGCAGGAGTACTCTTGCGATAACAAACAGGTTGTCCATGGGAGTTGACTGGTAAGTAAAAATTATTTTCAAATTTAATACAATGTCCAGAATCAATTTTCCTAGTGGCTAAAACAGCGAGAATTAGATTGATTTTTTCATTTGAGGGTTGCTTTTCAAATACAGATTTGATATGATTAAGAGGCAGAGCGAACTGCTTATTGAATTCCTTGATGTAGGAGTTAAGGAATTCGTTTGCCGCCTCTATGGTGGTAATACCAGCAAGTCTTAAGAGGACAGGGATGCGAGATTGGAGTGTTTGAAACATTCTTTCTACGCGTCCTTTTGCTTGTGGAACACTACTAGTTTGAAGTTCAATACCGAGTTGCTTACAAGCATAAGCAAACTGGGTCATAGTATCGTTTTCAACAGGAGAGGCTATCTTTCTCTTATACTCGAAAACAGTTCTGTTATCAGTAAAAAGCATATATGGAATACCATGCTTAGACAAAATTTGATTAAGTATCGTATAGTAACCATGTAAAGTCTCTTGTTTATCAAAGTAAACACCAACTAGGTTACCAGAGGCATCGTCAACAGCGATATGCAGATGAGAGACGATATTACCAAACCAAAGGAAAGGGGAAGCATCCATTTGAATCATTTCACCAGCATACTTGCACCTAGGGCGTCTAGGGTGAGAATCTTCAGTAGCAAGAATGGCAGATTGAAGGACAACTTTCTCTTTTTTAGATGTTATTTGTTTTTGAAGAACCTTTAGGTGTTTGATCATATTCTTACGGGTAACCTTTTTAGCCTTAGGAGACAAGATAAACTCGGCAGAAAGAATGTTTCTAATTGTAGTGGGGGAAACTTTGATATTCTTCTCACTAAGAAGCAACTCGGAAAAATGAGTGAAGTTAGCATCGAAGAAGGTGTTGCGGTACAGGTCAACGATAAGTTTTTTAGTGTTAGAATCTAATGTATGAACAGGTTTTCTTCCTCGATTACCATGTATAAAGAACTCTTTGCCTGATTTTTTATAACCTGCGATCAAACGATTGACTTGTCTAACCGTACAGCCAATCTTGATAGCTGCTCTCTCTTTAGAGCCATTTGTTTCAACTAGTTTTTTGATAATATCATATTTGTGTTGTTCATTCACACGTAACACAACCTTTCTCATGGGAATCACCTCTTATAAAATAGACTGAGGTGTTATTATAACATAAATCAGAAATTAAGGTATCAAGGTTAGGACATTTTCATGTGTGGTACATTAGGACATTATCACATTTCGTTCATAGCTAAAAATTAGGTTTGAAAAAAGTACTTGACAAAAACAAAAAGATGTATTACAATCACAATTGTAATCATTACAAAAATATAATTATTACAAAGAGGCAACTATGGAAATTAAAGATGAGTTCTTAAAAGAACAATTGCTTACAAAAGGAATCAAACCTTCTAATTATCGTATACTTATCTTGAGGTATTTACTTGAAAAAAAATCACATCCAACGGTTGATATGGTGTACGCGTATATTAAGACGACGATGCCTGTGGTATCAAGGACGACGGTTTATAATACACTCGATACATTTGCAAAAAATAGATTGGTACAAGTAATTACGATTGAGGATATTGAGAAGCGATATGATGCCGATGTAAGTACACATGGACATTTTAAGTGTGAAGTATGTAAAAGTGTATATGATTTTTTCTTTGATGCATCGAGCATTGAGCAAACTATGTTACAAGGGTTTATGATTAAGGAAAAACATATATATTTCAAAGGAACATGCGAGAAATGTATGACTCAAAGTAGTCACTAAATTTTAAAATTGTGCACAAGCACTGAATAAAGGGAGGAAAAGTAATGAAAAAATTTATTTGTTCAATTTGTGGGTATGTTCATGAAGGAGATGAGGCACCAGAAAAATGTCCTCAATGTGGAGCCGTAAAGGAAAAGTTTGATGAAAGATCAGGTACGGGAATGATGGAATTTGTTGATGGACATAAGGTTGGTGTGGCAAAAGGATTAGATGAAAGAGTAGTAGAGGGACTTAGAATGAACTTCATGGGCGAATGTACAGAAGTAGGTATGTATCTAGCAATGAGCCGTCAAGCAGAAAGAGAAGGATATCCAGAGAT
>JAOAJI010000058.1 GCA_026414265.1 Microcaldota archaeon | reverse complement strand
CAGTCATATCTTTCTCCAGTTCCACAGGGATCTGCAAAACTGGAGATATTAAGACAATATGCCTGTCCGTTGCTTTAAGGACAGGCACGAGGTTTTTCATTGTTCTTATTATATCCACCGCATTTATGAAGCGGTGGAAATCTTTTAAAAACAAAATAACCCCTTCAGGCAGAGATGTAACTGCCTGAAGAGGTCTTAATGGGTCAGGCATTTGTCTTGCCTGACCTGTGGCGAGATCACATAATCCCGCCACAATATCCCATGAGAAGCAGGTATACCCTGCTTCTCTGGCTTTATTGCTAAGATTTAATATTGCCCTTTCTTCTTCATATGTTTGTAACCAAAGCAGGGGATACCCTGCCCTGACATAATCTACAAACATTTGACAATTATTATTCATATTCATATTACCCTCCTTTTTTATTTATTTTCACCCTAAATAGACCCCCTTTTTAGAACTAATGAACTGAGAAAATTCTTGACTTTATATTTTAATCTTTCGGATATTCTGGATTCCTACGGAATTGGAATTAACAATACTATTAATATTGTTATCATCTACAACCAACTCACTTATATTAATACAAGACTTAGCACGTTCTATTCTATTTTCATATTCTTTAACAAACGATTGGCATAAATCTTGAAAAAATCTTATATAATCTGCATAGTCATGTACATAATCTTTTGCATGTTCACGGAACTCTATGAAGTAACTTCTTTCATAATGGGGTTCTTTCTTTAAGTCTATTTTAAAATTTTTCAAACATATATGTTTATCACTACTGGGAGAGTCTGAAGAATATAGTATGAGAGGATATTTTTTCAAGCAATCAGAACAAGCAATACAGGGCTTAGAGAAAATCTTTGCCCATTCTACAATGTCTTTAATATCAAAGATTGGGTTTATATTTAAACGTTTCCATTCACCATTTTCAACCCAAAGATGTAAGGAGACTTTTGGTCTCCACAGTCCTTGAGGTTTGCGATGGAAGACTATTTTCCACTTCATATATTTACCCCCTTAATATTTTTATGAAGCCTCTTCTACAGGCAGGCGGTTTGAGTGCTGTAGTAATTCAGGTTACTGTTAGATTAGGCTACTGTTAGATTTCCTCTTTCAGAGTTTTATATTCAGCTTTAAAAAATTCAAAATCTTCATCTGAAAACATGAGTTTACCTTTCATTGACGGATCTCCCATTCTCTTTTTCAATTTCATGATTAACAGAACATCACCATCTTCTGTGCTTGCTGTTTCTCTTGAGAATGGAATTATAACTCCTGTCCACTTAGCTATTAAATCAATATTATCTTGATAGCCAATATAGCTTTCAAGTCTATTTTGCTGGTAAGCTTCTATTAGTTCTTTACAAAATTGTTCTTTTGTTATACGTTTTAAGACGTAAATTCCCTCATTTGGCATCATGGCTGAATTTAACAATTTTACTTTCATATGTCCCTCCTTGTTATTTTAGTTATTTTATTTTGACTTTTTTTACTCTATTTGATTTACTTTTTGCTTTTACAATTATTGCAATTTAAATGAATTGTGGTTGACTACTAAAAATTTTTGTTTACTTAATTTTTGGAATAGCATTTCTTGTGTGCTTAGATAAAAAGTGAATGCGAATTTTATTTCGTTAAGAATTCCGCTTACGAAGTGGATTGTTCTTAATTTTTGTTCTAGAGGGCTTCTTCCTTTTTGTGCGTAATTTAGGATTAAGTTTTCTATCGTAGTTTCATCGACTGTGTCTTTTTTAACCAGTTCCTTAATTAAGTTTTTTAGAGTTGACCCGCAGAGTTCTTCATCTGAATCGTTTTCGTTTATGAAGTAGGCGATAACTTTTGCCATGATTTTGACAAACTGTTCAGTGGGAAAGTCATTTAGGATTTTAACTCTGTTTTTTACACTCTTAGTGTGCAAAAGTTTAATTCCGTTAAGAATCAGTTTTAACTGTTCTTGAGGAAGGTTGAAAATAAACTCTAGTTTTTTCTGAAAAAAATTTTCTAGACTTTTATTTTTTTTCATTAGTATCCCAACTCCTTTTTGAAAATTTCTCTTTTTTCTTCCAGACTGCAGTTTTTATGTTTTTTTCGCAATTCCCATGCTTTTGCAGATTTTCTTTTTAACATACAAGTTAAGTCTTTCACGTCATAGAACTTAGCGTTGGTGTAAGTTTTCATTTCTTGTAAAATATTCTTTAATTTTTCAGACTTTGCATAGGCTGTTTTCCCGTTTGTTACTAGAAAAATCTCTTTGATTAACCTGTAAGCTTCATCTATTTTTTGGCTTATTTTTTGATCTTGTTCGTTGAATTCAATATTATCTGGGTGATCTGGGTCGTATTCTTCTTTTACTTTGACGTATCCGTTGAAGCTACTGTAGGTTCTGAGTAGTAACCACAAGTCGATTGCTTCATCAGGGACTGTTTCATCTGTGGATAAGGATTCTATGATTTCTTGTAAATTTTCTACAGGTATAGGCAAATCTGTAGAAGAGTTATCGTTATCAGATTCAGTATCGCCTGAAAATTCGTTATCCAAGTCATTGTTATTGTTATTGTTATTAATGTTATCGAGGTGATATTCGAAAAGGTAATTTTCGAGACTAAGTTTTACGGTATCTGAGAGGGTAGGTAGGATGTATTTATAGTAAGCGTTTAGAAGAGTATAGAAGTCACGGAAGTATAAAATGTCTTTAACTCTGTAACCAAGATTATACCAGATTTTAACCAAACGAATAACGTCAGATCGTAGAACGTTTCTTCCAGAGGCGTGTTTAGTTGTATTTTTCAAGATAATATCTGCTATATTTTTAATTAAAATATTAGTAGTATCATCTATTTCTTCAACAAATAATCTATATTCAACTTCATCGTTTTCATTATCATCATTTTGCCAAGCAGGGCCATCTGGGTCAGGGGTGTAGTGAATGCAAAGGAGTTTCTTTTTGCACTCACCAC
>JAOAJI010000057.1 GCA_026414265.1 Microcaldota archaeon | reverse complement strand
TGATAATACTGTCTGCATCCTGTAACGCTTCTTCAAGATTATCAGTTATTGTTATACCAGTCTCTCCGATATTAATTACATCACCAGCATCTTTTCCAATATGACAATCAAAATCCACTACCCCTACAATCTCATACCATAACATATCTCTAAATCTAACTATTGCATGGGCTATTTTATTGTATGGATAAATTACAGCTTTTTTTACATATTTTCCTTTCAATTTCTTACCCCCTCGGAAATTTGCCAAAAATAATTTCAATTATCTGATTTATTATCTTTTACTGTCCTTTTACTATATATTTACTTAAGAGTTAAAAGTAACTTCCATATTAAAGAGAAACGACCTAAAAAATGCAAATGGAGTATTCCTGGTTATGCACTGACTTTTTCAACTTCGTCAAAATCTGTACGTTGATACTTCTGGATTTTTGATAAAGTCGCGTATTTACTAAGTTTGCCGAAATTCAATAGCAATTCATGCTGGAGTACGGTGCGAACTACCTCCGCTGATGGGAGTGGTGAAGATTTTGTTCTAAGCCATCCAGAGAATTTTTTCCAGATCAATTCAGGATATTCTATTGAAAGTATAGTCACTACTCCTAGTGCTATACAAGAAAGGAATACAAAAATTTCTATGGCCCGTGTTGCAGCCACAATTTTAACCTTGTCCTTTAGTTCTGTTACTGAAGAAAAATCAATATTTGTTTTGTAACGTGAAAGTTTTGGCATGGCTTTTGTCCAAAAATGATAGAAAAATCCTCCGACCACATGTTTAAGCATTTTAAATGTAACTTCAATCTTGAACCTATAGCTGTACGCTAGAATAATTTGCTCAGGTTGTAAACTAAAATTTGAACACATTAAGATCATTGTTTTTTCACCAGTTTTGACCAATACAAAGCGAACCTTTTTACCTATCGGCTTCCATAAAAGGTCAAGACATAGATAATTCACGGTTTCACTTTTTCCATAAAGATTGATAACTGCACTCTTAAAAGAACCAAAACATTCTTTGAATATATTCTTCAAAATGACTTTTTTGCCATACTTTCTTGGTCTTCCAGATTTGCGTTTTTCAGGTTTCTCAACATCTTCAAATGCAACTGTGTTTGACTTTGCTCTTGTTATCAGCGTGATAAATTCTTTGCCAAGGCTTTGATTAATTGAATCAACGGTATTAAATGCTGAAGCGCTTGCGAAGAAGGCATCAAGCAAAAATACAATTTCTAATTTGGTTGCTTTTACATACTTTCCTACCATTTGAATCATTTTTGCAATACTGGTTTCTTCTATTGCACCAGATTGTTCTTGCACAATATCTTTCTTAAAAGCTGTGATTTTATCTATACCGTCATGTAGTTCAATATCCAGAGGAATACATTGGTTTGTTGGTGCATTTGCTAAAAGACCAAGCATACCAAACTGGTGTCCGAAAATGTATTCTGACTTCCCCACGTTTTCAGAATCCTGATGAAGTTTTTTTACCCCTGGCATAAACCTTGCTTCTTTTCCTACTTTGATGTGATCGCCAATTAGAATAGGTTTTTCTCCTATTGTTACTGGGGTTATTCTCGACTGAACAATAAGCATCCACTGATGCTTTAGTGCCTTCAAGTCAAATGCTTCAGACCTGAAAAAGTGTAGTATAGACTCATAATAACAGGGGCAAAGATGAAGTGCGCCAATAATTGAAGACACTCCTTTAGAATCAGTTCGTACGAGTATGCCCATCATAATTACAATAAACCATGAGAATGTTTCTTTTCTCTTGAAACATATCTGAAATTGTCCTAAAATGTTATTTATAAGCTTGAGTATTATCGTTGATACCTCCGGGATTTTGATTGGCGTTGAATTCCCTATTTGTATCGGCATAATACCAAGTTTCTTTTATATTGGTTGTTTTTGGATGGAACTTCTAACTCTCAAGTAAAAATAACAAACAAAGAGATAAGCTGTTATAATTATTGCTATTACTTTCATGGTATTTTGTAAATGGAGATTTTGTTTAACTAATGGTATATCTTGGTAACGAAGAAAAGGAGTTTTAGTATTTGCAAAAAGCGTGTTTGTATAAACTTGTATTGATATACCTTTTAGCGCTATTTTTGATGGTGAAACAAGCTGTTTTAGATGAATCTAAGGCAGGTCTAGATCGTACTTCAACTTTATAGCCAGAACCTTTATAGAGCTTTTTAATCTCTACGGGTCAATTCCCCGCAGCTCTGCTGCGTGATAAGGTATAATGAAATGGTAAAGAGATATGGAAGGGATAGAGTGATTTGAGTGAGTATGTTCATAAATCACACAATGTGTCAGTACTAATTTACCATTTTGTTTGTCCAGCTAAGTATAGGAGAGTAGTATTTAGCAAAGAGGTAGATCAGACTTTGAAGGAAACCTGTTTAGAAATATCAAAAAGATATGAGATAGCTTTTTTAGAGATTGGCGTGGACAAGAACCATGTACATTTTCTCATACAATCTGTGCCGAGTTATAGTCCTACAAAAATAATAAAGATGATTAAGAGTATAACCGCGAAAGAAATATTTGCAAAACATTTAGAAGTAAAAAAGCTTCTCTGGGGTGGAGAGTTCTGGTCAGATGGCTATTTTGTAAATACTGTAAGTAAGTTCGGGAGTGAAGCCACGATTAGCAAGTATGTTAAAAATCAAGGAGTCGAAAAAGAGTATTCAAGACTACATGCTCAACAACAGATGAGTCTATTCTAGAGCGAGAGAAGCGAGCGTTAATTTGATACCCCGCTGCTCTGCAGCGGGGAGAATTCATTTTAGCGGAAAAGGTGAATATTATTGGTTAATTATAAGAATTTCTTGAAAAATATTTTTAGTTTGCAGGAGCAAAAAGTAGATGAACATAACGAAGATCAGGCCGATAGAGTAGTAATATCGATAAGTCCTGAAGAGTTATCACCATTGGTATTAGCCTATATTGGTGATGGAGTTTACGAGTTATTTGTAAGAACTCACTTTTTGGCGATGGGGCGCATAAACAGTCGTACTTTACACCAGAATACAATTAAATTTGTCGCAGCGCGTTCACAAGCAAGAATTCTTAGACGACTCGATGATTTTTTGACTGATTCAGAGAAAATAATCGTGAAAAGAGGCAGGAATAAGAAGACTTTTCACGTACCTAAAAGTGCTAACGTAGGAGAATACCACC
>JAOAJI010000056.1 GCA_026414265.1 Microcaldota archaeon | reverse complement strand
TTGTTGTGTTTACGTTTAACGTCAGGGCCGCAAAAGAAATAAAAAGAAGGATCTATGACAGAATGGCGTTGTACGATAAACAAAAACTGAAGAAGTTAGACAACATGTTCATAGGCACTATCCATTCATACTGCAAACTCCTGGCAGATAACTACATGGATTATTCTGATTACTTTATCTTTGACGAAAGAAAAGAAAGGCTTTACCAGCTCTACCTAATAAAGAAAAATTACCTTGACTTCCAGTTCTCAAAAAGCAGCATAAACAACATAAAAATATTCGTAAAACTCTTAGACATAGTGTCTAATGCACTGTTAACAAAAAAAGAAATAGAAAAGTACCTTGAAAAAAATTACAACGGCTTTCTTAAAAACTACTTAGTCTACATCAAAAAACTCAAAAGAAGAAAAATATTGACTTTTTGGAAACTACAGAGACTAGGAGTCAAATTGCTGAAAAAACCAGACTTCAAGATAAATGTTAAGTATCTTATTGTTGACGAGTTCCAAGACATCAATTACGCACAATTCAAGTTAATCAAACTCATGCACCAAAAAGGATGTAAACTGTGTATAGTCGGTGATCCAAACCAAAACATATACAGCTGGAGAGGCACTACAGAAAGCCATTTAAACGAGTTCGAAAAATTCTTCAAGGACTGCTTAACATTCGAACTCTATATTAACAGAAGAAGCGGTGAAAAAATCATAACTTTGGCTAACTACTTCAAAAAGGATTACGGGTTAGAGACTAAAGACATGCTTGGCTCAAGGAAAGTGCCTGGAAACGTACTGCTGTTAAAGTATCAAAACGATGAACAAGAAGCAAAAGCAATAGTTAAGAAAATACTGCATCTGAAGAAAAACCATAACTTAAACTACTCACAAATAGCAGTTCTTCTTAGATCTCTAGGAAAATTCAAAAACTGCCTGATAGATGAATTGAAAAAGAAAAAAATACCATACGTACTAACAGGAGGGAATGCCATTTATTCTAACGAAATCATATACTCAATACTAATGTTCATAGCATACCAGTGCAACTACAAGTTCAAAAAACAAAAAGACGCAAGAACTTATACTTACGAACCATTGAATGAAAAGGATCTCGAAAACTTCTTAGAACTTTGGAAATCTGAAACTGGTTTAAACGTTACGATTGAAGAACTTATGCGTCTAAAATTAATCAACTACGAATCAGCAATAGAATATCTAAAAGACTTGTTCAGGGTGCTCAAACTCAATAACTTAAATGAAGATTTGATGAAAAACAAGCTCGTTAAAGAAGCAGCAGGATTAATCTACAGTATCGTGACAGACGCTGAAGAACTACTCGAACTCTATTCAGAAGATCAGTTTTACTACAAGACGAAACTCTTCTTGGTATGTGATTACTTGATAAACCACAATACCAGAGAAGGCATAAACCTCAACGCTTACGAACAACTCAAGTATGACGCAATAACTATATCCACTATACACCAAGCAAAAGGACTGGAATGGCCAATTGTCTTCGTGAGCAATGTAAATTCAAGAAGATTCCCTGTTGCTCAAGGAGAACTTGTAAATTTACAACACTTGCCAGAAAAAGTACTCAGAAGACTTGGACTATCAGATAAAAGAGACGAATCTAAACTATTCTACGTAGCGATTACAAGAGCCATGGACGAACTCATAATAAGTACTAGCAAACCAAGTGAGTTCATCGAAATAATTAACAGATTCAAGGATTATGACACTGAGAGAGATTTGCTTGAAAACAAAGTTAAGAATTACTCTGAAAAAGACACAAGTTTCAGGTCAATAGAAGAATTCTCTGTATCTGAACTTATGAAATACGCCAAGTGCCCACAAATGTTTATGTTCGAGTACATTTGTAAGTTTAAAGAGCCTAACAAAGACCTTGACGTCGTCAACAAGAGCCTGTTGAAGCTGAGCCAAGACGTATCAAATCAAAATCTTAAACTTGATGAAGAAAACTTGAAATCGTTGGCTAAATACCTGCACGTCAACTTGAAAGAAAACAAAGAGCTCAAGCTGACAAGCATTCTAGAAATGGTGAACATGATACTTAAGCAGACTCAAGAATTAAAAAAGTTCAATCACGTGCAGTTTACTCACAGGTTCGAATCAACAGATTCAGTGATCCTGAAAGACCAAGTAAGTATAATTAACGCTTCTATGGTTAGCATGTTTACTATCATAGACGAAGATAATGTGTCAGAGGAGCAGGCACAAAGCATGTTGTTCAACTATTACCTGAAGCTCGCTGTGTTCAAAGAAGCTAATTCCAAAGCAGTCATCAACAAATACCAGATAAAAAAAACTAATGCTATAATCAGAGGATTGCACGATTCGTATAACTTCGAAATAGATTTCGATACCATTGACTCAGAAAAATCTGTAGATCAGCTATCTAACATTGTGCGGCAGATTTCCGAAAACAATTTCAAAGCTAACCCAGGTAAACACTGCAAACACTGTGCCTACAATTTCGTTTGTCACAAGTATCCATTGTTAGAGAAATAAATTCCATTTACTGCTATGAATTCCTTACGTGGCAATAACTCTGGGTTCTCAGGATCACTGGAAGACAATAAGACAAACCTTTGATATCCGTGTTTGCCTTCTAAAGTCTTCAAATATTTTTTCATATCATTGATGTCAGTAAAGTAATGAGATAGATATCTTGAAAGTGAGTAGCTGTCAGACTTCCCATGTGGCAATTTCTCGCCTTTTTCCTCAACTTTTTTATCAACAAAATGCAAGTCCTCATTTAATAATGTGCCATTATGGAATAATAGAAGGTCAGCCTTTCCTTCATGGATACCTAATGTGTCAATACCAACATTATTCCAGGCACACCAAAAAGTACCATTTTTTCTCTTCCACATCTCTTTCCTTCGCCTTATCACAGTCTTACCACACTTCCAATACCATCCATTTCATCCCTCAAAACAAGCCTTCATCATTACATAGTTCCTTCATCCTTACATAGTTTACTCTTTTCCTCACTTCATTATACTCATATCGCCGTGAAGTAAAATTTAAGAGCAACGTTACGTATCACAGTCGTCTTTACATTGACAGGTCATGTTCTACCTCGTGTGCGCGAGGAAGATTCGGAATTGCGAGTCAGTCGCAGTCGTCTTTACATTGACAGGTCATGTTCTACGCAGTCGAAATAATTTCAGAGACTCACACGTCGCTTGAC
>JAOAJI010000055.1 GCA_026414265.1 Microcaldota archaeon | reverse complement strand
AGTATATATTATATGTTATAATTAAAATATGAAATATATTAAAGACAACCATAGAGTTCATTTATGCATTGCTCATATTGTGTTTTGTCCAAAGTATAGAAAACCAATTTTGGTTGGAGAGATTAAAGAAAGATGTGAGCAATTAATACTTGAACTTGCCAAAGAAAAAAAGTGGGAAATATTAAATTTAACTGTCCAATCAGATCATGTCCACATTTTTATAAGGTTTAATCCAGACGAAAGTCCTCATAAAGTTGTAAAAACAATAAAAGGAAGAACATCTAATAGGTTAAGGAAAGAATTTCCAGAACTGGTGACCAAACTTCCGACTTTGTGGACAAGGAGTTATTTTGTAGCTACTGCTGGCAATGTCTCACAAGATATAATTCAGGAGTATATAGAAAGCCAGAAAGGGAAATGACAGAAAAATCTCTCAAGATAAAAGAATCTTTACTACAGACAAAACTCAAACGACAACACCAAATGGGAGTAACCTATAAACTCAAAATTCAGGCAAAAACTAAGAGGAAAAAACTACTTCTTAACTCTGTATTTACACAGGCAAAGTGGTTATATAACTTTTTGATTTTTAACACTGATAAAGCCTATAATGCCAATAAACTTGAGACAGTATTGGTAAAAGTTGGTGATTCATTTAAAGAAAGGCAACTTTCACTACTTGGTTCACAGATAAAGCAAGAGATTGGGCATCGTCTTATAGAGAATTTAAAAGGCATAAGTATAAACTAGCCGAAAAAATAGATTTTCCCGAGCATAGAAGTGAATTTAAAGAGATTGCAAATGGAAGATTATTGTTTTATGTAACATTCAGCGGAGGAAAAGCATATTTAGATCTTACTGAGTTTTATAAAATGATAGGACTTTCAGCCAATTTGGGTGAGTTCATATGAAAAATAGTGGAAATAGTGGATTGAACGGGATATTCACAGAGGCGCCCGAGAAAGAACATATCAAAAAATATTCTTATGAGTATAGGAAAAAGTTAGGACAGTTTTTTACTCCAATGTTTGTAGCAGACTTAATGAGCGAATGGGTAATAAATAACGAAAGTGGTTTGACTATATTAGACCCAGCATTAGGCTTAGGTATATTTTTTAGGTCTATTGCTAAAAATCATTTTGAGGCTATTAACAATTTTAAGTTTATAGGATACGAAATAGATAGCAATATGGCAAACACTGCCAAAGATTTACTTCTGAAAATTCCAAATATAAACTTGCAGATTTTTAACGAAGACTACCTAACAGAAGATTGGGAAGTGCGGTATGATGGTATTATATGTAATCCACCTTATTTGAAGTTTCACGATTACGAGCCAAAAGACATTTTCCTTAATATGTTTCAAGCCAAGATAGGAATAGAACTTTCTGGATTTACCAACATTTATACATTATTTATCCTTAAGTCACTCTGGCAACTAAGGGATAATGGAAGAATGGCTTATATAGTTCCGTCTGAGTTTTTAAATGCCAATTATGGTAAGAACATAAAGAAATATATCAAAGAAAGTGCAAGTCTTAGATTTGTTATAGTTATAGACTTTAATCTTGGAGTATTTGAAGATGCAACGACGACTTCATGCATTCTTTTGTTAGCTAAGGATAGGAATGATGAAAAAGTTGAGTTTATAAATATCAATAGCGTAAGAGAATTGGAACTACTTAAAAATTACATTTTATCATATCCACTTACGAGAAAAAAGGGTAAAGTTATCAAGATTAACGAATTAGACGAAGCACAAAAATGGCGAATTTACTATCAAGAACTTAACGGAAATAAATTTAAACATTTGGTTCCTTTACGCAAGTATGCGAAGGTGATGAGAGGTATAGCAACTGGTGCTAACGACTTTTTTATGTTCTCAGAAAGCAAAAGGCAAAAATACGGAATAAAAACAGAGTTTTTGTTGCCTTGCTTGTCAAAAGCATCCTACGCTACTAAACACTTTTTTACAAACGAAGATTTTGAACGGCTAAAACAAGCAGATAAGCCAGTATATCTATTAAACGCCACAGATTTATCTGACGAAGATCTTAGGAAATATATAGAACTTGGTGAAAGACAGGGTATAAATAAACGTTATCTTACAAGCAAAAAAACGCCATGGTACGCGTTAGAAAATCGTCCTCCTGCATCGATACTGGTAACGGTTTTCAACCGCACGGGATTACGATTTATATTGAATGAAGCAGGAGTTTATAACCTAACCGCTTTTCATTGTGTTTATCCTAAGCCTGACATTATTCCTAAGCTAAATTTGTTGATGGCATATTTGGTTACCGATGTGGCACAGGAAATATTCGAAGATAATAGAAGGGAATACGGAAAGGGATTGAAAAAATTTGAGCCTAACGACCTTAACGATGCCCTTATAGTTGACTTAGAGAAGATAAATAAAGACGAAGAAGAACACATTATTTATCTATTCACTGAGTTTCGGAGAAGTATTATAGAAAATAAAGATTCAACAAAGTGGAAAAACGCACTTAATGAACTCTTTTTAAATTTATTTAAAAGGTAAAAAACCGCATTATAAATGCTGTGTCCAATATAAGTCTAAGCATCCACGATGAAGCAGGAAGCTCACGGATTTATCCGTGAGAGGATGTCACATGACCACAACCAGTTGTCTGCAAAACAAAAATCACCAAAAGTAAACACGTAAGCAACTTAACCTTGTTAGATAACTGCATAAAGTTTACCTCCTTTTTTTCACATTAAAACCCAAACTCTGAAAGCAAGTTGTCTATGTCATCCTGAGAAACTTTATTGCTTTCGTTTATAATAGCAGGCTTTTCATCTAATTTAACGCCAAAATTAGTTATAAGTTTTACCAGCTCTATTTCAAGGTCTCCCACCAACTTTATTACTTTCTTAATTGTCTGCCCTGTTAAATCCTGAAACGACTGAATGGTAAGTATCTCTGTTAAATCATCTTCCAAAGAGTTTTTAAACTCCTTTAGATATTTAACCGAGGACTCTGGACCTTGAATTTCTCTAATATGATTTGCAAGGTCATCCATCTTTAAAATATATTTCTCTACTATCCCCATTGTTTTATTGGCTGCTTCTTCTGTTTTGTCAATTACCATCTGTAACTGATCAACGGCTCTTGGCATCTGTTCTGTGGCTATTTCTTTTAAACGAGGATCAAGGGCTTCTCTAAAACTTTTTAATGAATCATGAAGTTTTCTTGCCACCTT
>JAOAJI010000054.1 GCA_026414265.1 Microcaldota archaeon | reverse complement strand
ACTCAAAGGTTATTGCAATAGGTATTATGAAGGATGAAAAATATAATATTTACTTGGAACAGAATTACACTGAGAAAGAGATGCTTGAACTATTTTGGTCTGAACTTGATCATAGTTTAAAGGAGAGTCATAATACTTTTTATGTTGTAGGTTTTAACATTTTACAATTTGACTTACCTTTTTTGATAACTCGTAGCTTTATTCATAACGTTAAAGTTTGTGCAAATTTAAATCAAAAAATCATATGTGATATAAAGGATCGGTTGTCTTATACGAGAAAAGGTTATGTTAGAGGTAAACTAAAAGAATTTGCGAGTTTATTGGGCATGTCTATCTTGCCTTACGATGGCCGTGTAATAAACAAGCTTTATGTTAACCAGGATTGGGATTCAATAAGAGATTATTTAAAAAAAGATTTAGAGATAACGAATGAACTATTTAAACGTCTTCTTTCTACAGGTATATTTGACATGACTTCGAGATGATTATTTCAATCTTAGAAGTCATTGATTAGTTGTCTTACTATTTCAGAGTAAGTTGGATAAGGTAGGACCACTTTTTTGAGGTCTTCTATTGTGAGGTTGTGTTGCATAGCTATGGTGAAGTAGCCTATTATTTCACCTGCCCTTTGACATGCGAGCAAAGCGCCACAGAGGTTATGATTTTGGTCATATGTTATTTTTGCGAAACCAGAGGCCCTGCTTTCTATTTGTGCTCTCAGATTCTCTTTGAAGATAATCTTTTTTGAGAATTTTTTATCTTTTTCTTCTTCCTTTATGATCGTTGACCCTATCATTGCGATTTCTGGACTAGAATATATCACGTGCGGTATAACGTTTCTGAAAGGGGTTTTTTTTCCTGCAATGTTTAGTGCAGCAATTCTTCCGTGTTCGATGGCGCAATGCGCTACCATTCCACTTGCTACGTCTCCTATTGCATATATGTTATGATTTGCTTGGAGATATTCATTTGTCTGTATGGTGTTGTATTTAGTCAAAGTCAAGTTTAATTTTTCAATACCTTTAGGGAAGACATAGTTCCTCCCAATAGCAAGAAGAACTTTGTCATAAAAATGTTCACGTCCATTAATTTGAAGTCCATTTTCTGTTATTTTTACTTCTTTAGCATTCACAAGGACTTCTATACCTCTTTTTTTAAATCTTTCAATAAGAAATTCACTTATTTCAGGATCAAAAGCAGACAAAATTCTTTCTTTAGGTTCTACAAGTGTTACTTTTGTATCAAGCATAGGGAATATCCCTGCAAATTCACAGCCAATAACTCCTCCTCCCAAGATTGCTAGAGTTTTTGGCACTTGATCTATATTGAAAATATTTTCAGAGGTAAGAATAAGGTTTTTTATTTTTGAATTATTGTTGTGGTCTAAAATTTTAGGTTGACTACCTGTTGCTATCACTATGTTATGAGCCTTTAGCAGTTTGTCATTTACTTTAACTGAATGGTTATCAACTATCATGGCTTCTCCATATATTAAAGGAACTTTGAATTCATCTAGTTTCTGTTTCAGTTTTTGTCTTGCTTGGTTCGATATTTCTCGAGCTCTTTCAAATACTTTAGAAGGAGATACGAAATTGATTTGAGAATCTATTCCATAATCTTTAGATCTTTTAATCAGATGATATATTTCTGCTGATGCACGTAATGCCTTTGAAGGAGTTGCGCCTGTGTTATGCCATACGCCTCCCAGTTTATCTCTTTCAATTAACACTACTTTCAGTCCATTCATTTTTGCGTGAATTGCACAAGATGTGCCTGCAGCTCCAGCACCGATTATTACAGCGTCAAATTGTGGTTCAGAATTATCAGACAAAACAGAGTCTTCGTTACAAGTTGTGCTGGTAGCCATCTAATCACAATATTTTTTTAGTAATGTATGAGCCGATGTTAAAAATGTTTTAAAAATATTTGTTTGATACTACAAGATTTTTTTTGATATTAATATTCTTTTATCCAAGGGCCAAACAAAGTTAATAATGGATTGATTTTAGGTTTGTTTTTGTTGGTTAGCATAGCGACGAGATTCATCATATCTATGGAATAAGGAGAATACTTTGCAAAAGTCAAAATAGGTTTTCCTATTGCCATGCTTTCTCTAACATTTTCATCGTATCTAAGGATCCCTAAAATAGGAATGTTTCCAAAAATTTTATTTACATCATTTTTCTCTTTTTGAGGTTGAACAGATTTATTTATTATAATTCCTGCTACTTTTTGATGTAGCATCTCACATGCAATAGATAGCTTTAGAGCAGCTGCAAGCGAATTCAATTCAGGAGTAACTATTACAACTACTTTGTCTACGACATTGAGCCAGTACATGGTTTCTTTGCCTATTGTAGCAGGCATATCTACAATAACAAACTCTTTTCTTTTTTTCAGTAATTTTTTGAGCGAAGTTTTTAATGGATATTCTTTTACAGAACTTATCGATAATTCAGAAGCAATGACTTTAATTCCTAGAGGGTGGCTAAATAGTATTTTATCTAAATTTTTTTTTCCTCTAAAAAAATCTTGTATGTAATTAGAAGGTAGAGGATTGCCAAGAGCCAAAGCGACACTTCCTGTGGTTAAATCCCCATCAACAATTATTGTATCAACAGAATAAAGTTTGAGTGCAAGAGCAAGGTTTACTGCGAAGGAAGTTTTTCCCACTCCTCCTTTTCCAGATGCTATTCCGAGAATCATTTAAACAACCACCCACAAGATTATAGAAAAAAATTAGTTAGTTGTTAATATAAATTCTTACTTTCATAAAGCCTCTATTGTTGTTTCTATCAAATGCAACGGCAGTTATCTCGTGATAACCGTTTGAATAAGAAGTAGTATCAAAAGGATATGAAATTTCTTTGTTTGCCACAGTTGTTAACAACGTATTATCAAAGTAGAGTTGTAAATACTTAACTTTATCGTTGTCTTCGGCAAAAGCCCTGACAATAACAGTACCTTGAACGAATTGATTTTCTTTAGGATTGCTAATAGTAACTGCGGGATTTACAGTATCTATCAAGCTTACTGTGATGTTACTATAAAAGCATCTTTGATAAGTAGTTATTGCTGATAATGTATAGTTACCAGGGTCAAAATAATTACAAGTAAATGTGCAATTTCCTCTTATTTTATCAGCGTAACAAGTTTTACTATCACCTGATTTACAAATAAAGATTAGAAATCCTGGATTTGTATAGTTATAATAATTAACTACTACTT
>JAOAJI010000053.1 GCA_026414265.1 Microcaldota archaeon | reverse complement strand
GCTTTCAAGAGACCTGCACAGGAAAAATATTTATCCACCAGTTGACGTATTGCCATCTCTGTCAAGGTTAATGAATAACGGTATAGGCAAGGACAAAACAAGAGAGGATCACAGAAATGTTGCTGATCAACTTTATGCAGCATATGCTAACGGAAGGGAATTGAGGTCCCTTAGTGCTGTCGTAGGTGAAGAAGCACTTAGCGATTTAGATAAACTGTATCTCAAGTTTGCAGATGAGTTCGAAAACGTTTTTGTCAAACAAAGAACCAATGAAAACAGGTCTATAGAGGAAACACTTAACATAGCGTGGAAATTATTGTCGATGTTGCCTCAAACGGAACTGAAGAGAATCAAAAAAGAGTACATTGAAAAATATGGTGCTGAATTTTACAAGAAAAAAACAGCTTAAGATTGTAAATACATTTTAGAATTTGCAACTAGTGATTGACTATGCCAGAGAACGTTAATCCAACAAGAATGGAGCTGATTAATGCTAAAAAAAGGATAAGATTAGCTGAAAAAGGTCACGGATTACTCAAAAAGAAAAGAGATGCATTGATCATGGAGTTCTTCAAAGTATTAAAGAAGGCTAAAGACCAGAGAAAAATAGTCAATTCAATTCTCAAAGAAGCTTATAGGAATCTCCTTGTTGCTGAATTGAATTATGACAAAGCACAACTTGAATCTGTCATAATTTCATCACAAAGGTATGCTAATATTTATACTAGTACACGAAATATCATGGGCTTGAAAATTCCTGACATAAAAACAGACAAAACTGAATCAAAATACTATGAACTTGTTCTTCCGTCTCCAGCATTAAGCAATGCCAGAAAGCTGTTCCAAGAGGCGATTAAACTAATTATTGAATTAGCAGAAACTGAAATAGCAATAAAAAGAATAATCAGAGAAATTGAAAAAACAAAAAGAAGAGTCAATGCATTAGAATACATAATCATACCTAAACTCAAAAACAATGCCAAACTTATAGCTTTCAGACTTGAAGAGATGGAAAGAGATACTTTCATCATGCTTAAGACTCTCAAAAACAAAAGAGTAAAAGACTAATACACTATTATAATACACTTCTTTTTATTTTGTTGCTATTTTGGCAAAATGACTACTTCCTTTTCTGCGTGCATGTCAGGAGCAAAAGGGATGTCAAGTTTTATTCTTATGTACCAGGTGATTATTCTGTCAAAAACATCATAAGAATAAGTAGTGTGAGGATATTCGTCCTTTATAAAAAAATTGCCTAAAAACCTCTGATTAAAGTATTTACCTTCGCCTGCTATTCTATGCTTGGAAACTATGTGTTCATGAACTTTGATCCTGTCTTCTGCAACTGTTCTGTCACCAACAGGAATTCCTGACCTTAATTTATCTTCTACTTCGTCGTCGGTCATTTGTCTGTATTGTTTTACTTTCTTGGTTTCTGTGTACACTAAAAACGCATAGATACCTCGAACGTTGATTTCTCTATCGAAATTGAGCTGAACTTTATAAAGCAACGATTCGCCTAAATGAAAAATAGGTTTTGAAGTAGAGATTAAAATTACAGGCTTCTTAGATTTATATTCGTTACTCGACACATAAAATTATCAATAAATAAATTATTAATATGTGCTATTATGCAACTCTTAGTTGAAGACATTGTTGAATTTGTAGCTTTGTTTGTTTACATACCTATTATTGTCTTTTGGCTGACTAAACATTATTTGTTCCTTAAAAATAACAAAAATACCATTGGCTTTCCTTTGTTGTTGGCATTAATCTTTATACTTTTTTTGTATTATTTTTATTCCTCAACCAAAGGGATTATTGTTATTGAAAGCAATCAAGGTCTTAAAGTTTTTGCCTTTCTAATGATGCTAGTTTCAATTTTAGTTGATATTATTGCAATTACTCAACTCAGCTTGAACTTCAATATCAGAAATAAATCAACTAAGCTAGTCAGTACGGGAATTTACAAGTATTTAAAGCACCCTATTTATCTATCTCATCTGAATTTTTGTTTTTCATCCTTCATTTTTAATGGCAGGTTCATCAACCTGATTGTTTTTATTTGCTGGTTTTTTGCATACTTTCTTATCACTAAACTTGAAGAACAAGAACTTATAAGAAGATTTGGTGATGAGTACATAAATTATTCACGTAACAAAATACTTTAGTTGTTGTATGTGATTCACATGTACAAGAATAGAATTCAGGACCTTAATCAAAAGCAAATAGACACACGTGGAGAGTATATACTTTACATGATGCACGCATCTCAAAGAATTAATTTTAACTATGCTCTTAATTATGCTATCCTGTTGGCCAATCAATTCAACAAACCACTTGTAGTTGCTATTGCAATAGAACCTGATTATCTTCTCTTCAGTTCAAGGCATTATTATTTTATGCTACAAGGACTAATATACATCAAGAAAGAACTAGAAAAATTGGGCATAACATTTCTATCTGTGTTGGATAATTACGTAGATGTGTGCCGAGAACTCGCAGAAAACGCTGTACAAGTTGTGACTGATGTAAGCTATCTGAGAAAAGACCTTAACAACATACATGAATTAGCTAAAAAAATTGATAAAAAACTACAGTCAGTAGAAGATAACGTAGTTGTCCCTGTTAAGATTGCAAGTAGCAAGGCAGAACCTTATGCAAGGACCATAAGGCCTAAATTACTTAGTTTTTTGAATGAATATTTAAATGATTACAATGGACTTCAAATATTAGAAAACAAAAAGACGCTTGATTTAGACATTGACCTTCTTGATCTAAACAACAGTGAAGACATTGTTGATATTATCAAAAGATTGACAACCACAGATACTAAAGAATGCTCTAAATTTTATTACGGGGGTTATGAACATGCAAAAAAACTATTGCACGAATTCACAGAAAACAAATTAAAATACTACTCTCATTACAGAAACGTGCCTTCAAAAAATTACTCAAGTAATCTTAGTCCGTACCTAAGATTTGGGCAAATTTCGGCTCACGAGATATTACTGACCTGTGAAAAAGACAATAAATTAGCTTTCGAAAAAAACAAGTATTCGTTGATCAATGAATTAATCGTTTGGAGAGAATTGGCAAGGAATTTCGTTTACTACGAAAACCAGGTATATGATAGTCATAAGTGCATACCTGAATGGGCCGTTAAAGAGTTCGAAAAACACGCTAACGATAAAAGAGAATACATTTACGATCTAGACACTTTAGAAAAAGGAGTGACTCATGATAAACTATGGAATGCTGCTCAAAAAGAACTTACTCTAACAGGCAAAATCCACAACTACGTAAGAATGTACTGGGGAAAAAAAGTACTTGAGTGGACTGATAACTATGTAACTGCCTTCAACTATCTAGTCTACCTTAATGATAAATATGCGTTAGACGGCTCAGACCCTAATTCTTATCTCTCTATCGCTTGGATCTTCGGCAAATTCGATAGACCATTCTATCAAGACAGACCGATTATAGGTAAGATAAG
>JAOAJI010000052.1 GCA_026414265.1 Microcaldota archaeon | reverse complement strand
TCCACCTTAACATGAGCTCATCAGATTTCATCCTCTTTTCGTATAATTTTATTCTTGATAGCCCTAACTCAATACTGCTTGAGTATATCTGAGTCTACTTAAAAACTACGATATCTAAGAATAACCGAAATTTCTAACATACATGTCCTTGAACATCTGAACAGTTATCAAGTAAGCCAAGACTATTAAAATTGCTAACACAACAAACCAAGGATCAAGAATAACAAAACCAAAAAAACTGCCCAAAGGAGTCATAACAAGAGTTATGCCTATCAAAGAAATGATGATACTTGCAATCAACAAATACTTGCTCGGAGAGCTCTGTACAAAAGGGATTTTTTGGGTTCTGATTACGTGTATAACCAAAGTTTGGGTCAATAGAGAGACTATGAACCACATGGTCTGGAAAAGCTGAGCAGGCGCTTTCAAGTATAACATTATTCCAAAAGTCAAAAAATCAAACAACGAGCTTATGGGTCCGAAAATGAACATGAACTTTTGAATTCCTTTGATGTTCCAAGGCAAAGGTTTCTTAACGAAGTCATCATCTACAGAATCAGTAGGGATAGCTACCTGTGAAAGATCATAAAGGAAGTTATTTAGTAATAATTGCACTGGAGTCATTGGAAAGAATGGAACAAAAATGCTCGCACCTGTCTGGCTAAACATGTTACCAAAATTAGAGCTCGAACCCATTCTTATGTATTTCAAAATATTACCAAATACTTTTCTACCTTCAATTATCCCATCACGTAAGACATTCAAACTCTTTTTCAGCAAGATTACGTCAGCAGTTTCTTTGGCTATTTCAACCGCGTTATTCACAGAAATTCCCACATCAGAAGCCTTTAGAGCAGGTGCATCATTTATTCCATCACCCATGTAACCTACAACATGACCGTTTTTCTTCAATAATAAAATTACACGCTCTTTCTGCAAAGGAGTCAATCTTGAAAACACGTTACATGTTTCTACTTTTTGAGCCAGCTCTTCGTCAGTCATTTTGTCAATTTCATCTCCATTTAAGACCCCTGTGACTTTGATACCAACCTTTTTACAGATATGCAGAGTAACTATATCGTTATCACCTGTTAAGATCTTGAGTGATATACCAAGTTTCTTAAGCTCTTTTATTATAAGTTTACATGAAGGCTTTGGAGGATCTAAAAACCACATGAAACCCATTAAAACCAGTTCTTTTTCGTCTTCTTTTGTATATGCATGTTTAGGTTCAGAAAACTCACGATAAGCGACAGCTAGAACCCTGAATCCTTCTGATCTAGCTTTGTCAGATAAAGAAGTATAAATTTGATAGAATTCTTCCCTGATTGGCAGGACCCTGTGCTTCAGCTCGTAATAAGCACACCTCTTTAGAATTTCTTCAGGTGCGCCTTTGGTAACCAAAACGTGTTTTCCGTTTATTTCCACAACAACAGACATCATCCTTCTTGCAAAATCATATGGTATCTCATCCACTTTCTTGATGTTTTCAACATACACTTCATCGTGTTTCAGAATCGCTTTGTCAATCAAATTCTTTAAACCAGTTTGGTAAAAACTATTTATATACCCATAATACAGTACATCTTCGTTATCCTTGCCTTCTAAATCAAGATATTTTTCAAGCACTACTTCGCCTCTTGTCAGTGTACCTGTTTTATCAGTACATAAAATATCAATAGAACCGAGATTTTGCATAGACGCCAGTTTTTTTACTATCACTTTTTTCTTAGACATTTCATAAGCGCCTTTTGCCAAGTTGACTGAAAGGATCATTGGCAGCATTTCAGGAGTTAGCCCAACAGCTACTGCTAATGAATAAGCCAGAGCTGCTGCAAAAGATTCACCTTTGAGAAAAACATTAACTGAAAATATGAAAACAACCAAAACAATCATGACACGAATTAGAAGGTATGTAAATGAGTTTATGCCTTGTTCGAATTGAGATTTGTGGTCTTGCTCTGAAACTTTCTTGGTCAGTGTACCGAACTGTGTTCTCGCTCCAGTTAATATGACTAACCCAAGGGCAGAGCCAGAAACCACAGTAGAGCCTTGAAAGGCTATATTTGAATAAACAGATTCTGAAGAGCTCTTAGTTGTTTGAGGATGCGGTACTTTCTCAACAGGAAACGATTCACCTGTTATTGCAGATTGGTTAACGAAAAAATCTTTACCTGAGAGAATTCTTATGTCTGCAGGAATGATATCACCAGCAGATAAATAAACTATGTCACCAGGGACTATGTCTCTTATAGGTATTTCGATTAACTGCTTATCACGATAAACTGCAGCTGTGTTTTTGACCATTTCAAAAAGTTTCTTTACTTCTTTTTCTGCTTTGTACTCCTGAAAAAAAGAAAGCACAGCACTTATCAGAGCCATCAGAGATACGATTATAGTGCTTTTTGTCTCTCCAGTATAATATGAAATTACTGCGATCAAAAGAAGAAGAAAAACTAGAGGATTAGCAAATTTCTCCAAGAATTTTATTATAATATGTTTCTTTTTTTTCTCTACCTCGTTATGACCGTATATCTTCAGTCTTTTGTGAGCCTCTTGACGGGTAAGTCCTATCACACTAGTTTTGTAAGCAGCTAAAATTTCTTCTACTGAAGAAGTGACATGAGAGGTACTGAATTTTTGTGCCAATTCAATTACTTCGTGATCTGGTACTTTAGACTTGAAGTTACCTGAAACCATAAACCTCAGAAATATTAGCTCTAAATATTATCCAACAATATGATATAAAAAGCTTTAATATTTCTTAATAAGTTAGTTAAAGTTGGTGAAATCTATGAAAGACAATTACCAAGTATTATATGATTTGGTCAAATCAAGATATGCAACCAAGGTTTTTGATGGAAAAGAAGTTCAGGAAGAAAAAATCCAAAAGATATTAGAATTAGTAAGGTTAGCACCTTCATCATTCAACATCCAGCCTTGGAAGATAGTGATTGTAAAAGACAGAAAACTCAAAGAAGAACTCAAAAAGGCTTCATACAACCAAGAACAAATAACCAGTTGTTCTCATTTGCTAGTTTTCTGTGCAGACACAGATACAGAAGCCTTGATTAACAAAATCGAAAATGACTTAAAGAACAAGCTCCCTAAAGAAAAGCTAGAAGCGTACTTGAACATGTTGAGAGGCTTTGTTCAAAGCCTTGACAAAAACTCAAAGTTGGCATGGTTACAAAAACAAGTCTACATAGCAGCTGAAAACGCCATGTTAGCTGCAAAGGCACTTGATCTTGATTCTTGTCCCATGGAAGGCTTCGAACCTGATAAGTACAAAAAGATTCTACAATTAAATGACAACCTTGTTCCTACAGTTCTTGTCCCAGTAGGTTATGCAAAAGACAAAGCAAAGGAGAAGTACAGGTTTGATCTTGATTTTATTACCATAAAAAAATAAAAAAGAACGTGTATTTCTCAGTTTACTTCTCAAATCTCTTTTCAACGTCCTTCCAGTTTACTGCTTTCCAGAAGTTGTCTACATATGCCCCTCTATTGTTCATATAATCCAAGTAGTATGCATGTTCCCAGACATCCAATACCAACAAAGGCTTGAATCCTGCTACATGGTTTAGGTTATGCTTTTCTATGTTTAGCAC
>JAOAJI010000051.1 GCA_026414265.1 Microcaldota archaeon | reverse complement strand
CTATAACGGACCATTTAAAAGTAATATTGTCAAAAGGTCTATTATATAATGGATAAAACATATCGTACAAATTCCTGGCAAAATTAATTGTATCAATGAACGAATTATTCCCTATATCCCCTGCTTGAGGATTATAACTTGGATTACCATGAAGAAGAATTTGATTCCTTGTATCATTGAAATGTATATTTTTGAATGTGTTATTTTGTGAATGAGCATAATATAAGAAGATTAAAGAATAAGGCTCGAAATTATAATAACTTCTACCACCAATACCATTAAAAGTTCTGTTAATTCGAATATTTTCGAAATTTGAATTTGAAACATTTGCTATCCATAAACCATAACTTGCCCAAGTTTGAAGTTTTGGATTATTTGGATCCTCTTCATAATTGTCAATAACAGTTATATTCACGTTTCTCATAGTAATATTTCGAATACCTGACATGGCTGTGTAATTCTCCGTCCAATAACTTGGATATTCTCCACCCAAGGCAATTCCTGTAGAATTTGTTGTTTCAACATTAAAATCTTCAAATGTCATGTTCCATGCTTGATGTGTTATAACTAAGCCACGCCTTCTTGACTTTTCTACTGTTACATTTTTGAATGAAGAATTATAAGATTGATAAATAGTAAGTGTTGAACCATTCACCTTCAAATGAGTATAATTCATAAAGTTTCTTGCATATAAAAACATCACAGAATAGGGATTATATGTTCCATTTAGATATGCATAAGCATAACTAACATTTGACATAGAACTATTATAACCAATTCTAAATCCATGGCCATTAGAGACATAAGCAGTATTGTTTATAACATTACATAGGTATAGATCATCCATGTAAAGAACAGAATTACAACCAGTATAATTATAAGGTGTACCATTTAATGGACAAGAACTTGAAACAGCATTTATGCCTGAAAATATATTATCAGCTATGTAACACCTTTGACCGGGATATCTTATATAAGTTGAAATATTTACAGCGCTTATATGATTACTTACAAAAGTCAAGTTTTCGGCATTATATAAGTTCAAGCCAAATTTAGCATTTGCAAATCTGTTATTGGTGATATTACATCTTACAGAGCAATTGATAATGTCTTGCCAAGTATTCGAATAATTGGAATTAACCAACCTAAAGTCTGATACGTTTTGTATCAAAGAGCTTTTATCTAAATTAGAATAACTATTTAAAACATTTAAATGACTAAAAGTTAATGTCGTAGCGTTTATAACAGAGATATTAGATTCTATTGAAGAAGAAAAAATACTGACGTTATAGGAATTTTGTATATCAACTCCCTTAAATACACTAACTCCATTTACAGATACGTTAGTAATACTAATGTTAGTACTATTATTAATTTTAAAACCAGTACCATTATTTGACATGACATTTATGGTCGTGTTTAAAACGTTTACGTTAGAAGAACTAACTAATTCTATCCCTGTGTTCTCTTCTACAGATCCGCTACCATTTAAAATACATCTTTTTATAGTCACATTATTTTTATTAGAAGAAACATTTATTCCTATACCTTTCTGACTGGTTCCGTATATGACTTTATTGTAATTGCAGTCTAAAATGGCGTTGCTTACATTGATAATTATTGCAGTAGCAGGACATGTTATATCATCAATAAGAGATTCTGAACTATTAATGATATATGGACATGGATATGTTGTGTTGAAAATTAACTCACTGCTATTTATTAAATTATTACAACTGTCCTTTACACTTAATTTGGCTCTAATCGTAGACTTAACAGTGGAATTCAGTCTTTTAATAGTGCTAAAATTGTAGGAAGTGGGATTTCCACTCAAAAAAACCTCTGAATCGTTAACGTAAGTACCTGTACCGTTATCGAACCAGAAATTTAAAGAAGTTAATCCATCAGTGTCATTTACAAAAATTGAAAAGTTAGCGTCATGGTCTCGAGCGGTAGTATTTACTGACCACGAAGAAAATGAAGTATTGGCTAAACATTCTTTCGTTGTATTAAATATTAATGTTGTTGAATTAATCAAATTACCACATGTATCATTGACCATTAGTATAGCTCTTATGGTTGAGTTTATAGTAGAATTTATGTTTTTAATCACGTCTATTATTGGACCAATTGCAGGTGTTATAGAGATATAATTATCCGGTATAAATACACCAGTTCCATTATCAAAAAAGAACGTATAACCAGTAATATTATCTTCATCCCATAAAGCAAAAGAAAATTTAGTGCTCTTTCCTGCAACGGTATTATTATAAGAAGAATATAGAAACTCAGAATTATACCCACACAGGCTCGTAGTTAAAAATTCGTAAGTAAAGCTTTTTGATATATTGCAGGAATCATTTACTGTTAAAATGAGCCTAATCAACGAATTTACGTTATTATTAAGTTTTATTATTTTGCTGAAATTAAGATTTTTTTGTAATGGATTTAAATACACTGGAGGATCATAAACATAAGTGCCTGTAGCGTTATCTAATCCAAAAACATATGATGATATATTATCATTGTCAGTTATGTTGACACTTACGTTAACAAATTGACCTGCTCTAGTGCTATTAACAACCCATCCATATAAAGAATTAGCATCAAAAATACACGTTAAATTTGATGTGTTAAAAACCAATTCTTTTGATGTTATGTTATCACACCTATCACGTACTTCTAACTTAGCACGAATAGTGCAATTAACTGTTTGACTTAATCTTTCTGTTTTTTGAAATACTATTGAAGATACTTTATTATTTGCATCTATCCAACTAGTTCTATCATAATATGTGCCAGTACAATTATCAAATAAAAATCGATAAGAACTAACCCCATCAGTATCATAGAAAATTATAGAAAAGTTTGTGTCTTGTCCAGCATAGGTGGAATTATAATACCAGTTTGAAAATAATGTATCGTTACTGCATAATAATTCTTCACAAATATAACCATAATAAATAACTGCACCAGCATCTGTGATTAAAGAAATCCTATCAGAACCAGAAGAAATTAAATTTGAAATAGTGATATCTACATAAGAACCAGGACTAATAGACTGCTTAGAAGACGTGAAATTAATAAAATTACCATTGTATTGTACGTTGCTCTTTAGCAGGTTCACTGGTTCAGAACCTTTATTAAATGCTCTAAAAGTAATGTTGTATCCAAGTTGACAAGAACCTGTTAGATAAGCTCTTGAAATCTCAATTTTTTGATGTTCAGCATAGGCTTTCTGTTGTTTTTCAAGATTTTCAGATGCAGTAAAAATTTTATCGAAATTTGATACTATATCTGAATAAAAAATTACTACTATTAAGATAATACCTATAGCAATTAATAAAAATGCACCAAAATTACTATATGCCATTGATTCAATTAAAATTTTAAATTTTATATTTTTATTGCTAGCAAGTAGTTTGAAATTGACCTATTGAACTATTACGTAAAAAGCCACAAGTGTCATTTATTTGTACAAAAAATCGAACGTTAGAATTACATGTAGAGTTTAGTCTCTTGATGATTGTTAATAGATAGAGTGAAGACTGCGTGTTGACTTGTACATAAGTATCATTATAATAAATCCCAGTTCCATTATCATAATAAAACGTATATCC
>JAOAJI010000050.1 GCA_026414265.1 Microcaldota archaeon | reverse complement strand
CTGTAGAGGAGCAGTCTGCTACTATCAACGAAATAGCCTCATCAATGAATAGTGCCAGAAATGCTTCTACAGAGATAGCTAAGAATGTTACAGAATCAGCCAAAGGACTTGCTGAAATATCAAGTAATATTAACGGTGTAAACGATGCTGCTAATAACACTGCTCAGGGGGTATCTCAAATAAAACAGAGCGCTGAAGAACTTGCAAAACTTTCAAATAAATTACAAAAAATGGTATCTCAGTTTAAAGTGTAAAGTAAAGGAGAGGTTTATATGGCTATTTTTGAATGGTCTAATGAGCTTAGTGTTGGTGTTCCAAGCCTTGATGAACAGCACAAAAAATTGGTTAAGCTTATAAATGACTTAAATGAAGCAATGAAAAATGGTAAAGCAAAAGAGGTTTTGGGTAAGATATTAAAAGAGCTGCTTGACTATACAAAATACCATTTTTCAACAGAAGAAAAGTATATGGCACAAGTAAACTATGTTGCTTCTGAAACACATAAACTTGAGCACCAACAACTTATTAAAAAGGCTTTAGCCCTTGAAAATGATTTTAAAAATGGTAAAGCAACAATTACAATAGATGTCATTAACTTTCTTAAAGAGTGGGTTTCAAAACACATTATGGGAACTGACAAAAAATACTCCTCTGCTTTTATAGAAAAAGGAATAAAATAAGAAAGGAGCAAAAGATGGCACTATTTGAATGGACAGAAAATTTGAGTGTAGGTATTCCTACTATTGATGAACAACATAAAAAACTCATAAGCATAATAAATGAACTTAATGAGGCAATGAAAAGTGGAAAAGGAAAAGAATTAATAGGTAAAGTTATTAAAGAGCTATTGGATTATACAAAATATCACTTTTCAAAAGAAGAGGCTTTAATGGTTCAGGCAAACTATGTAGGGATAGAATCTCATAAACTTGCTCATAATCAATTTGTAAAGAACATTGAGAATTCTGAAAAAGATTTTAAAAATGGTAAGATAACAGTAACTATTGAGTTAATAAATTTTCTTAAGGACTGGCTTATAAAACATATTATGGGAATTGACAAAAAATATTCATCAACTCTTATTGAAAAAGGAATAAGATAAGAGATGAGGATTCCCACATTAATTGTAGATGATACTGTTACTTATCGTAAAATACTTTCTGAAGCAGCTCAAACATTTCCAGAAATTGAGGTAATTGGTACAGCAGCGAGCGGGGCAATTGCTCTCCAAAAAATGGCTCAAACAAAAGTGACTCTTGTTCTTCTTGATATACATATGCCAGAAATGGACGGAGTCGAAACTTTACGAAGGATAAAAAAAGACTACCCCGATACTTTTGTTGTAATGGTCAGTGGTATAAGTACAAGAGGAGCAGAGACCACTATTCAAGCATTACAAATGGGAGCAATTGATTTTATACGTAAACCAGATGGAAAATCAGCTGAAGAAAATTTTAGGCACCTTATTGAAGACCTAAGACCTGTTGTAAGACTTGTTAATACACGTTTACAATTAGTAGGTGGTAAAGCAAAAAAATCCGATACATTGCCTAAGGGAATCGAAACAAAAAAGCCCCCAATTTCAATTAAAAAAAACATCTATATTAAACCTTCAATAGTTGCAATTGGTGTTTCTACTGGAGGTCCAGAAGCTTTAGCAAGATTAATACCTCAACTTCCTGCAGATTTACCTGTACCAGTAGTTTTAGTACAACATATGCCACCTCTTTTTACAAAATCGCTTGCAGATAGTCTTGCAAAAAAGTCTAAAGTAAAGGTAGTTGAAGCAACAGAAGGAGAACCACTAAAAAATGGTGTTGTTTATATAGCGCCGGGTGGTAAACATATGGTAGTAAGAAGGAAAGAAGATGGGAGTGTAGTTATTGGTTTAAACGATGGTCCGCCAGAAAATTCTTGTAAGCCATCTGTGGATGTTCTCTTCCGTTCTGTAGCATCAGTATATGAACAAAAAGGAATACTTGCTGTAATATTAACAGGCATGGGAAATGATGGCTGTGCTGGGGTACGTACTTGTAAACGTAATTATTGTTACTGTATAACACAAAATGAAGCTACGTGTGTTGTATATGGGATGCCCAAGGCTGTAGATGATGCTGGGCTTTCCGACATCTCTCTGCCCCTCGATAAAATAGCAGAAGAGATTGTGTTAAAAGTAAAAAAGGGGTGAATTATGAATATTTTATGTATTGATGACGATTCAATTATCCTTCACTTTTTAGAACAAATAATTAACAAATTAAATATACCAGATTGTAAAGTTATAACTGCAATGACTGGCAACAAAGCAGAAGAGATTGTAAAAGCAATGAAAATAGATATTGTTATCCTTGATAACTCTTTACCAGATGTACCCGGCATCACACTTATTAAAAAACTAAAAAAAATAGAGCCTACCTTGGAAATTATAATGGCAACAGGCTATGCTTCTATTGAGAATGCTGTTGAAGCAATGAAAGCTGGAGCAAGAGATTATATAGAGAAACCTTTTACATCTTCACTTATAGAAGAAAAAATAAGAAATATAATTGAACTTAAAGAAAGAGCAAAGGAAGCAGAAGAATACAGAAGAGTAAAGGAAGATATAGAAAAAAATGCAAACAAAGAAATATCATCTCTCGAAGAAATAATTGAAAAAGTAAAGAAATGTCAGAAAAAAATAATAGAAATTATAAATTCTGACAAAAGTGACAGTGAAAAGATAGCTCTTATAAAAGAAAAAATCGAAACTTCAAATATAATATAGGTTTATAAGATGCCTGAAAATAAGATTACACAACAGGAATTTAACCTTATAACTGAACTTGTTGAAAAATATTCGGGAATACACCTTGAAGATGAGAAGATGTACTTAGTTGAATCCCGTCTTACTCCTCTTTTGGTAGAGAATGGATGTAACAATTTTATAGAACTTTACCATAAAGCAATAAACGATAAGGTAGGTGCTTTACGAGAAAAAATAGTAGATTTGATGACAACAAACGAGACTTTATGGTTTAGAGATTCTGCCCCATTTGAAATATTAAAAGGGCTACTTAAAGAACTATCTGTCAAGATAAAAAGTGGAATTCAGTCAAAAATAAGAATTTGGAGCGCTGCCTGTTCAACTGGACAGGAACCATACTCAATTGCAATTACTATTCTCGAAAGCATCAGCGAAGGGCTTGGAATTAAACCTAACAATGTAGAAATAATTGCAACAGATATCTCTCCTAAGGCTCTCTTTATTGCAAAACTTGGCAGATACGATTCAATAGCAATAAGCAGAGGATTACCAGAAAAATTAAGAGAGAAATACTTCCGTAATGAGGGCAAAATATGGATTATCTCTGATAATGTCAAAAATATGGTAAACTTTAAAAAAATGAACTTACAAGAAAGTTTCTTACCTCTCGGCAAGATGGACATTGTATTCTGCAGAAATGTTCTTATTTACTTTTCAGAAAAATTCAAACAGGAAGTATTGAACAAAATAGCAGAAACATTAAAACCATCTGGGTATCTTATTGTAGGTGCATCTGAGTCTGTATTAAATTATAGCAATCAGTATACAATGTTAAAAAATGGTGTGGGTCTTTACTACAAAGTAAAGTGAGGGTGAATATGTATATACCTGTCTCTTATACACATCT
>JAOAJI010000004.1:50527-52675 GCA_026414265.1 Microcaldota archaeon | reverse complement strand
TCTAAGATGTTATATTTGTACGAGCATGGAAAAGTTCTAATGTCAAGAGAAAAATTAGAAAGGCTTGAGAGGTTTTTTAACGAGAAATTAAGGACACCAATTAAAGGGACTTATTCTTCTTCTAATCAAGTGGCAACTAACGATAATGTTGACAATTTATTACTTTCACACAAAGTTAATCTATTTTCGCTGGAATTTTATGCATGCTCTTCACCTATTGATTTGACCAATACTAATGGAGTAGACATAATAGGAATAGCTTACTCTAGTGATAGACATACAGATAGAAAACTTGCTCATGTTCTTAAGGAAATGAGAGATTCTTTAGATAATTTTATACCTGCGTTTTACAGGCCTTCGTCTAAAGTTGATTCATACAGACAAATAGCAGTCATAGACTCTGAAGAAGTTAGAGAAAATCCTTCTTTGATTAGTTTATCCAAAGTCATAAAGGAAAAATGCACAAAACTTTAAAAATTTTTTTGTGGATTTAATATATAAATTCAATAAGTTATATTATGTGAAAATATGTTTATTTATCCTCAACTTATAATCGATATAAATTCAAAATCTTCCGATTCTATTATTACTACTTCTTTAGATCTTGAATTGCTTTTGTTGTTGGCCTAACGGCCAACAGAACTACTCTTTCTTTTCTATATTGAGTATTCTACTCATTTGAATCCTATTTTTTTCTTTTTTCCAGACAAAAACAAATTTTCAAGGTGAAGATATGATGAATACAGAACAAAAAAATTATGGTAAAAAAATTAAAATAAGTAACGAATACATAGAAAGGGAAAGAATGAAAAACTTCAGAAAGATAATTCCATATACTTCAGACATTGCTGCAGCATCAGTTGAAAAGAGAGAATATCTTAGAAACACGATTTTTTTTGACACAAGTGGCAGAGACGGTATGCAGATGTACAGGGCTTTTGTAAATAATTCTATAACAAGAAAAGAAAGCAAAAAGCTACTTGTTGAAGAAATCATGAGATTTGGAATTCCTGTAATAGAGCTTGGTTATCCTGCTTCGAGTGAAGAAGAATTTAGGACTATTTTAGAATTAGTTGAACTCAGAGAAAAACTCAAGATTCCAGTTAGATTTGTTGGATTAGCTGGAACAGTAAAAGAGCACATCAAAGCAGTTAAGGACGCAAATTTAGACGAAGTGCACATATTTTCTTCTGGTTCTGAGGCACACTGCTGGGTGAAATTTAATGCTACTCCTGAGCAAATGCTACCTGTTGTTTATGATAGTATTAAATACGCAATTGACATAGGTTTCAAAAAAATCTTGTTTTCTTTTGAAGACTCATTCTCAAGTGACCCTGACTTTCTTCTAAAGGTTGGTTTAAAGTTGTACGAAATTTCAAGAGAAAACAATATTGAAATTAGATACAACATACCTGACACAATAGGTATCGCTGATGTTGTGCATGCTTATGGGTTGATTAGGTTTCTATCTTCTAACTTGCCTCTTCGCTTAGATGTACACTTTCACAATGATACTTTGAATGCTGTTCAGAACTCGATCTTTGCAGTTTTTGCAGGTGCTTCTAGAATACAAGGCACTTTTCTGGGTATAGGCGAGAGAACAGGAAACGCATCTATAAACGATATTTTAGTGCAAATGTATCTTAAATACGGCATAATTCCATATTCTGTGTATGGCGAAGAGTATGATCTGAGTAAATTAAAGGCCACGTGTGAAACATTAAGTAAAATCATAGGAATAGAAATACCTTTTAATCATCCTGGTATCGGTGAATACGCATTCGCTCATGCAAGTGGTATTCATGCAAATGCAATGCTCAAATGTATGAGAAACGGTATGGATTACAGCGTTTACGCATTAAAGGACCCAACAACATTGGGCAACACTGAAAAAATAGTTTTGGGGCCTACTGCAGGCAAATCTAACCATATAATATATTTAAATGCCTTGGGCATCGAGGTCAATGAAGACGAATTGAACAAAATAACATTGTCTGATAAGACTAAATCATATCACAAACACATTTCAGATGCAGAATATATCCTAAATGTTTACGAAATCATAAAATCAAAGAAAGCAGAATACATTTCTGTTGACTTGAGTTCAGTTAAGCTCTATGTTTCGGAAAATGAAAAATACATGACTTT
>JAOAJI010000004.1:44940-50427 GCA_026414265.1 Microcaldota archaeon | reverse complement strand
AAGAAAGCAGAATACATTTCTGTTGACTTGAGTTCAGTTAAGCTCTATGTTTCGGAAAATGAAAAATACATGACTTTTGATTACAAGAATGAACATGGTAAAAAATCAGCAGTATTTTACTTAAACAATGGTGCTTCAATAAATTCATTAGAGCTGTTAAACAATTTCATGGATTATTTCATGAAAAACAACAAGTTCTTAAAAATAAAGACTTTCAAGCTTAATTTTGAGGCTGATAACGAAGAATTTTCATCATCATTTTTCAAACCAAAAGTGATGCTTGATGTAACCTACGACATAACTCTTACAAGCAAAGAGGATACTAATAAAGGTTATTCTACTATAAAACTTGAATCATCAGTATCTGAATCTTCTGAAGTTGATGCCGTGATTAAAACCTTTGAGCAAATATACAATTCTTATCATGCACTTCAAGAACTAAGGTCCAGAACAATTAATTGATAAGCTTTTATTTCTTGACAATGAATACTAATTGGTTTTGATGGAAGATTTAACTAAGCTTGGATTAGGAAAAAGGACTTTAGAAAAACTGAGCTCTCTGGGAATCTTCACTGTAGAAGATTTGGCCTTGAAAAGGATCAGAGATAGAATTGCTTTAGCAGTGTTTAGAGCTTCGGAATGGCAAACCCTTGTTTTACACGCAAGGATGTTCTTGTCAAATATCTATTTTGACTCATCAAAAGTCGTAATTAAATCTGATGAATTGATCGAGATATTAAATGGCGATATGTTAACAGTTTATTCTGTATTGGCCATAATGAACGTTACTGAAGAAGATGTAGAAGTAAAGGCATTTAACGACAATAATTATTTAATCAAGCCTTTTTTTATTAGCGACCAGAGCAATACAAAGACTAACGAATACAGATTGGCAATTTTCAGAAACGGCGTCGGCAGACTCAAAGAAAGATTGAAATTACCAAATCAAAGGAAATTAGACACACACATGGCTCAGGCTGAACTGAAAATAATTGCAAGACATGAGAAGATATTCAACGACTACTTAAATTCTTTGGTCAGTGAAAGGTTAGAACAAGCAATAAATTTTGGTAAAGCATTTAGATTTTCTGATTTTTTGGAATACTTGAAGTCCATAACAGGTTCTCTCTATGAAGACTCATTGCTTTCATTGACTCAGCAAGTCGCCATCTCTGAAACTGCAATAGTAAAGGAGGAAGAAATTAAACTCACTACAGGATTTAACTTGGCAATTTTTGGTTCTCCTGGCACAGGTAAATCATTTGCGTCGATAGATCTTGTCTTAGGAAATCAGGATGAAAAAATACCACCACATGGTCTACCAGGATTAAACAGGTATTGTGGAGGTATTACAGCTGCTCAGTTCATCAGAATCGCTCAAGCATATGAAGGAAAAAAGTTTAATTTCATAGTCCCTGAGTTCAATGAATGGTTTAAATATCCAGGTATGGTTGAAATTCTGAAACAAGCCATGGAAAGGAAGTTGCTGCGGTACGAAACTACTAAGTTTTCTATAAGCCCTTACAAATTCGATTCTTTTTTTTCAGTAAATTACAATACAAAGATTCCTGAAAATGCAAATACCTATGAAACAACTATCAACGATCCTAATTATGAAGCTATCGAAGACAGGATGGTCTGCAGACTTCACATAATGAGCAAAGAGCGTTTTATTAAAATTATAGAAAACCTTGAATCTTCTCTGTTATCAAAAGGTAGTAAGTTTAATGCATCCCAACTAAGGGATCTTATTACTCTCATATATGCTATTCAGACCAAGAATCAATTGGTGAGTCAATACTTTGAACCAAAGGTGATAGAACTCGACGAAGATTATGTGAAGAAACTAGGTGTGGTTACTAAAAATCTCATCAACGATTTGGACACAAGAATAAAATTTTCCCCGAGACTCTACAAGAGATCTGTTCAGTTGTATTCTGCAATGGCTTTGTTCGAATTTTTCAAATCAAGCAAACTAAAACCCTCTGAAGAGGCAAAGAGATTTTGCATAGAACTCTATGTCCAAGAGGCACTTGTTAGAAGTAACGTGCCTCTCACTGAAGACATAATAAAAAAATATCTATCTGAAGATAACTATTTATCTTATTCATCTAACGCAAATAAATCAGATTTGGGTTCCATAAGTTCTTCGAGTACAACGCAAGTAATCAACTCTTCTGATTTAGGCTCTAATTCTGAATCTCAGTTTCCTGATTTTTTGAGATAAGAGAAAATTCAAAATTCGAATTTCTATTCTTGTATTCATGAAAATATAGCAACGTTTAAAAACGGTAAAAGAGAATGTTAATTGACTTAACTTGTTTTTGTTAAGGAGAGGGTTATATGGAAAATTTAGACAATAAAAGTAGTGTGGGGGTACAGGCTATGAAACATGTGATGTGGTTTTCTGAGCTTAACAAGGACAGTTTGGCTGCTGCAGGTGGTAAAGGCGCGAACCTTGGTGAAATGTACAATGCAAGGTTTCCTATACCTAACGGTTTTGTGGTAACCAGTTATGCTTACTTCAAGTTTATCCAAGCAAACGGAATAGACAAACTGATTAAGGAAACTTTGAGCAATTTGGATGTGGAAGACACGAAAAAACTGACAATGGCTTCAGAAAAGATAAAAGCAGCGATACTAGAAGCAGTTGTGCCTGACGAAATAGTAGAAGCAATTATTGGTGCGTATAGGCAACTAGGAGTAAACAAATACGTTGCAGTGAGAAGTTCTGCTACTGCAGAAGACTTACCTGAAGCTAGCTTTGCTGGTCAACAAGAAACCTATTTGAATATAATAGGTGAGCAAAAGGTATTAGAGGCTGTAAAGAAATGTTGGGCATCTCTTTTTGGTGCAAGAGCGATCTATTACAGGCAGCAGAACAAGTTTGATCATACCAAAGTTGGATTAGCAGCAGTGGTCCAAGAAATGATAGAATCTCACATGTCAGGTATAATGTTTACCGTTGAACCAGTTTCACAAGACCCAAACAAATTGAGCATCGAAGCAGCTTTTGGTTTGGGTGAAGTAGTTGTTTCAGGTTCAGTTACACCTGACAGGTACATTGTTGATAAAACCAACTTCACTATAGTAGACAAACAGATTAACAGACAAACATGGACATTGGTTTTACACGAAGGCAGAAACGTGAAAGCTAATATCAAGGCTGAAAAGCAAAGTGTCCAAAAATTGCCAGATCACTTGATCATAGAGCTTGCAAAGCTTGGTAAAAGAATTGAGGAGCATTATGGAAAACCTCAGGACATAGAATGGGCTGTTTACAACGAACAGATTTACATAGTTCAATCAAGGCCAATTACGACATTGGGAAAGAACAAGCAAGAATCAAAAGAAGAACAAGGTTTACCTTCTATTAATCTAGGGCAGGCTAAAGTAGTGGCAAAAGGATTAGGTGCCTCTCCAGGAATAGGCTTTGGAGTTGCAAAAGTACTTGCAGGTCCTGAGGAAATACATAAAGTCAACAAAGGCGATATCCTTGTAGCAACTATGACCACGCCTGATTACGTGCCCGCAATGAAGAAAGCAAGTGCTATCGTAACAAACGAAGGCGGAGCAACATGCCACGCAGCGATAGTCTCGAGAGAAATGGGTATCCCATGTATAGTCGGTACAGGTAATGCTACTGAAGTTCTAAAAGAAGGTGAAATATACACAGTTGATGCTGTTCATGGAGTAGTCTATGAAGGTAAAGTTGCTGAACTTGTCAAAGAAGAGAAAAAAGTGACGGAAGAAGACGTTAAAAAGGTACAAACAATGCAGGATGTACCTGTGACAGGCACAAAGATTTACGTTAACTTGGCTGAAGTTGATTTGGCTGAAAAAGTAGCTAAGTTGCCTGTTGATGGCGTTGGTTTGTTGAGAGCAGAGTTCATGATTGCAGACATAGGCGAGCATCCGAAAAAACTGATCGAGGAGCACAGAGAGCATGAGTTCATAGATAAATTAGCAGAAGGTCTGAGGAAGTTTGCTGCTGCATTTTATCCAAGGCCTGTTGTATACAGGGCTACTGACTTCAAGACGAACGAATACAGGAACTTGAGAGGCGGTGACAAGTACGAGCCTAATGAAAACAATCCTATGATAGGTTTCCGTGGTTGTGCAAGGTACGTTGCTCAGCCTGAAGTGTTCAACTTAGAGCTACAGGCGATAAGAAAAGTCAGAGAGGAATTTGGAATGCGTAATCTTTGGCTAATGATACCATTTGTTAGAGACGTTCACGAATTCTTACAAGTTAAAGATTTGGTTGAAAAAGCAGGTTTGAAGAGGACCAGAGATTTCAAGCTTTGGATAATGGTAGAAGTACCTTCAACTGTCTTACTTATTGACGAGTTCATAGAGGCAGGCATAGATGGCGTATCTATTGGCTCAAACGACTTGACGCAATTAATACTTGGTATTGACAGGGACAACGCAACTTTGGCTAATGACTTTGATGAAAGAAATCCTGCTGTCTTCAAAGCAATAGAGCATGTGATTTCAAGGTGTAATTTGCATGGAGTAACTGTTTCAATTTGCGGCCAAGCGCCTTCTGTGTATCCTGAGTTCGCAGAGAGGTTGGTTGAATTAGGCATAACGAGTATGAGCGTCAATCCTGATGTTGTTGTAAGAACAAGGCAGATAGTTGCTGCAGCAGAACAAAGGATACTACTGAAAAGACTCAGAGAATTGTACAACAAAGACGTTAGAAACATTGACGAAGAAAAGACCACCAGATGGTAAAAATTGTAATCTGTTTAGCAACATTTATTTTTGTTTTTAGACATTCACTTTTCTATGTCCAATAAAAATTTTACTGAAAATAAAATACTAGAATTACCTTATCTAAGTCCTGCTATACTCTCTAAAACGCAAGAAGATTTCATAAATAAAATTAAGATTTGTCAAGGTAGAGTAGAGTCCATACAGATTGATGTAATGGATGGCAAATTTGTTCCGAATAGCACTTTGGACATCAGATTTTGGAAAAAGGAATTATTTGAACATTTTGATGAGGTCAGATTTCATCTGATGGTATCTGATAATATTAATTACGTTGATCAAATAGGCTTGTTTGGCAAGAAGTTTGTTTACGAGCTTCATTACGAGTCATTAATGGCTTCATCAAAAAAGCATAGCGTATCAGAACATATAGAGTACATCAAAGAAAGGAAATGCAGATTTTCTTTAGCCATAAACCCAGATACTAGTCACAAAGTTATTGATCAAGTATATGATTTACTGGATTCGGTTTTGGTAATGTGTGTTTATCCTGGTTTTTCAGGGCAAAAGTTTATTACTGACGTTATAGGTAAAATAAAAAATTTACATAACGAATATCCTGACATAAGGATTGCAGTAGATGGCGGTGTTTCATTTCAAAATATCCCTGTTTTGTATGAATCAGGAGCAGGAATATTTTGTGTTGCTAGTAGCATTTTTGGTTCAAACGAACCAAAGACAGCAATTAACCAAATTAATACATTATTG
>JAOAJI010000004.1:0-44842 GCA_026414265.1 Microcaldota archaeon | reverse complement strand
CTAATAAATCTACAGAAATCAAATGTTTGTCTTACTGAATCAAAATTCAAACATAGAAATTCAGTGATTTTAAATATCACGAAAAGGGCAATGATTACTATTATAAGATTGATTAACCAACCCAAGAAACCAAGATTATCAGATTTGCTTCCCATGGTTTATTAACTGAAAATAGCTTTTTATTCACTTCTAATTTACAACTTATCAAATAGCTATTGCAAAAGTTGGATGCACAAATACCAGGAGTTTTTATGATTATCCATCCTATGCCTAAATTCAAAGACATACAGCACAATCTAAAAGAAATGAAGATTTTAGCAAATATCATGCGCCAAGACGTTATCACAATGCTTGCAGAAGCTAAATCAGGTCATCCTGCAGGCCCACTTGGAATGGCTGAAATATTCGTCGTCCTTTTTTTCAGGGAAATGCACCATGATCCTAAATATCCACTAGACCCAAATAGGGACAGGTTCGTTTTATCGAATGGCCATATAGCGCCTATTTATTATTCTGCTTTAGCAAGGTCTGGATATTTTGAACTAGAGAAACTACTTACGCTGAGAAAGTTAGGTTCAGAGCTTCAAGGCCATCCTTCAAAAGACTGGATGCCTTACATTGAAAACTCTTCTGGGCCTTTAGGCCATGGACTTTCGATTGCTTGTGGAATTGCTTATGCATTAAGGTATGATAAATCCCTTTCTAGAGTTTATTGTGTCACTTCCGATGGTGAGCATCAGGAAGGCTCTACATGGGAAGCAGCGATGTTGGCAAACAAGTACAAGCTAGATAATTTAGTCAATATAATTGATAGAAACTACATCCAGATTGATGGTAAGACTGAAGAAGTCATGCCATTGGAACCTTTAGTAGATAAATACAAGGCATTTGGTTGGCACACAATTTCTATAAATGGACATGATCTTGAGCAAATTATAGACGCGCTTGAAGAAGCCAGGAAAACTAAAGGCAGACCTACTGTGATATTAGCAAACACTGTTCCTGGAAAAGGCGTAAAGTTTATGGAACATTTTTACGAGTGGCACGGAAAACCGCCTAAGAAGGAAGAGGCAGAAAAGGCACTTGAAGAGCTTTCAGAAGAACTTAAATTACTGCAAAAAGAACAGGATGTAATAATACCTTAGTGATGATATTTATGGAAATTAACCAAGATATAAACTTGAATAAAGACCTTTTCGGTAAGCTTGATAGTATTCCTACAAGAGAAGGCATGGGTAAAGCAATAGTAGATATAGCAACAAACGACGAAAACGTATTCTGTGTGACTGCTGACGTTGCAGAGTCTGTAAGAGTACATTACTTTGCCCAGAAATTTCCATACAGGTTCATTCAATGCGGAGTAGCTGAACAGAACATGGCAGGTGTTGCAGCAGGTTTAGCATACGCTGGAAAAACAGTTTTCATGGCCGCTTATGGTGTTTTTAATCCTGGTAGAAACTATGATCAGATACGGGTAGCGATTTGCTACGCAAATGCAAATGTAAAGGTTGTGGCATCCCACACAGGATTGACTGTTGGACCAGATGGCGCTACACATCAGGCACTCGAAGACATAGGCTTGATGAGGGGTTTGCCAAGAATGACAGTCGTTTATCCTTCTGACAGTATACAGGCCTACAAGGCAACTTATGCAATCTACAAAAAAAAGGGGCCTTGTTACCTGAGGTTGTCCAGAGAAAAGATGCCGGTATTTACCACTGTTGACACGCCTTTTGAAATAGGTAAATCAAACATTATGTGTTTTGGCGAAGACGTGACAATAATCTCAACAGGTCCTTTAGTTTACGAAGCTATACAAGCTGCTCAGATTCTCGAAAATTATGGTATAAGAGCAGAAGTTATTGATTGCTCAACTCTCTCTTACGATGATTTTGATAAAAATACAATTATAAAGAGCGCAAAGAAAACTGGCAAAGTTGTTACTGTTGAAGAGCACCAGATTGTAAACGGTCTTGGTTCGGCTGTTGCAGAAGTGCTATCTGAGAATTATCCAACTAAGGTTTTGCGAATAGGTATGAACATGCAATTTGGAGAAAGTGGCGAAGGCATAGAATTGTTGAAGCACTATGGTTTGTGGCGTGATAAAATAGCTGATAAGATAAAGAAATTTGTGATGGGTGATTGAATATGAAGTTCTTTTTGGATACAGCAGAAGTAGACAAGATCAAGAGGTTTGCTGATTTAGGCTTAGTAGATGGTATTACTACTAATCCTACGTTGATAATGAAAAGTGGCAAGGAACACAAGTCAGTAATCCAAGAAATTGATAAAATTATCGATGGTCCGATTAGCGTTGAAGGAATAGCTACAAATGCAGAAGATATAATCAAAGAAGCAGAAGAGTTCATAAATTGGGGTAAAAACATCGTTGTCAAAGTTCCTATGTCTGAAGAAGGGATCAAAGCAGTTAAATTGCTATCAAAAAGAGGTATAAAAACAAATGTAACATTGGTTTTTTCTGCTGCGCAAGCTTTACTAGTTGCAAAAGCTGGAGCCACTTATGTCTCTCCTTTTGTCGGCAGATTGGACGACGTAAGCTTTGATGGTATAGAGATTATAGCACAAATAAAGCAGATATATGAAAATTATGGCTTCAAGACCCAAATTCTTGTTGCATCTGTGAGGTCTCCTTTGCATGTGATTGCAGCAGCTGAACTCGGTGCACATGTCTGTACTATGCCTCCAGAAGTACTTGAAAAAATGTTCAAACACCCTTTCACTGATGCTGGACTTGAAATATTCAGAAAGGACTGGGACAAAGCTAATAAAATCAAAAAGTAAAAAAACTAATGATAATATGGGATTGTTTGATTTTGATTTAAGAAGTTTTTTATCGCAGATAAGCCCTTCTTTAGACGTTACGAGAGAAGTATTTTTTTCATTCAGGGCATATAAAAGTTCTGTAGCTAACGGAATTGGAGCACAATTAGCCGCTGCTTTGTTCATGGCATTAATCGGAATTTCATATATAGTATTTATCTTTGTGATAATGAGTTTTCTTCCTTATACCTTGTCAGCAATTGAATCATTCATATCTTTAAATTATTTCTCATTGTTTTTGTTAAATTTCTTGTTGATTTTTATTTTTGGAGTTCCGCTAGCTTCCATAGTAGTGAATTCTTCTCAACCTTTAATATTGTTAGCGATAATTAGGCCTTTAATTTACAATAAAGAAAAACAGACAGTGTCTATTCTGAATGAATTGATTAATGGCTTTTTAATCTTTATCAAAACTTTAATCAAAAATCTTAGCTCTATATTTGCGATAGGTGTTTATTTAACTATACTCTATTTTATCTATCTTTTTGTCATTTTAGTTTTGTATCTACCTGCGATATTTGTTATCTATCTTTTACCGATTTCTTTGGTGTTAAGCTTGGTAGTTGCTATTTATGCAATATCTAGAATCAATACATCAATCTTACTATATGTATGTCGTCAAATTAATAATATAGAAAATTCGTCAGAGATTTCAAACAATGGTCCTTTAATAATGCCTTTCAATAAATTAGAACTCGATTATTGCTATATACAAGGCTTCAAAGATTACGTGGGAAATTATTTTGTTAATTTCATTTTAATTCAATTTTTAATTTCATTAGTACTCAATATCATATTAACTATTCCAGTACTTTTGATAACAACATTATTCCCATTTTTTTCATTTTTCATTAATTTATCCATCCTGCTTTTTCTAATATTATTTTATTCTTCTGTCTATGCTTTATACGTAGTTTCGTTTTTCATTTATCATAAGCGAGCTCAATCAAATAAGAGTTTCAAGTAGAATTGATTTACATGGGATTGTTTGATTTTCATTTAAGAAGTTTTTTCTCTCAGATATTACCTACTCTCTCAATTGATATCGAGGTAATTTTTTCATTAAGAACTTATATTCGATCTATAGCTAACGGATTTGGAGCTCAGGTTGGCGCTTGGTTATTATGGCTTACAGTCACAGTCTTTTGTAGTATGTTTTTGGATGTTATACATAATTTTCTTACTTATGTATTTTCTCACATTCAACCGATAGTTTCATTTGCTTACTTAGGTACTCTGTTGAAACTTTCTCTGTTCGTCTTTTTTTGGGTGCCGATATCTAATATAACCGCTATACTATGCCAAACATTAGTTTATGGTATTATTATGAAGCCTTTAGTTCACAGAAGATATGATTCCTCGATATCGATACTTAAAGAATTGATAAACGGATTTGAAATCTTTCTTAATTCCTTAATAAAAAATATTTCTTCATTGGTTGCTATAGGTGTGTATTTTACTAAATTTCATGTTATTTATTTGGCTATGATTGCAATGGCTGTTCTATTTCTGTTTTTGTTGGATTTGTTTTTATTTCACGACTATTTTCTGTATATATTAATTTCTTTATTAATTATGATAGTCATATTAGTTTATGCAAATTCAAGAATCAATACCTCATTATTAGTGTATACCCTTGGTCAAATAAGAAGCAATGAAATAGCATCAAATATATCATCAAACAGCTTGGAAAGTACTATGTTGACAGTACAGTTCAATAGATCGGATCTTGATCATTGCTTTGAACGTGCATATAAAGATTTCATAGGCAACTATTTTATTAACTTCATACTATTGGTGTTACTTCAATTTTTTGGTGTTATTTTTATCATTTTTCTAGTAGTATCGCTATTTTTAAATTTTATTTTTCAACCGCTATTAGTAGTGTCATTTCTTTTGTACTATGAAAGATTTAAAAAAACTTAAAATGAAGGTTAAAGTGGATCGTGATCTTTATGGGATTATTTGATTTTGATTTGAATAAGTTCACGCAACCTTTTGGAAACACAGTAGACTTGACGAAAAAGGTCTTTTCAGAGATAAAAAATTACAAAGACTACATTGCCAGAGGATTCGGACTTGCTTTAGGATCTCTGGTTTTATACTTGATATTAGTAATAATATTAGCATTGATTGTTGTATTAGGTTTTTTAGTAGCAACAGGAAGCGCAGATATCAATAAATTCGTTCAGAATGTCATAAAAGAAACAATATCTGGGAATTTGATATCTTTTCTATTAAGCTTTGCCTTTGTTATAGTTTTAATAATGATCTTTTTTGTGATTGTCGCATATTTCTGGAGCGTACTAAACTTTATGACATACGCGGCTTTTACTTTAGGCTTATTACGTAATTTTTATTTAAAGAATTTTGATAAAGGTGTTGTTTCTGAGTTTATTGACGGTATATTTTTGTTTTATAAGATATTGATTCACAATTTTAATGATTTAATAGGCCTGGGTTTTTATTTCACCAACAAAACGTTTTTATATTATGGAATTGCATTGATTATATTTTTAGGTCTTTCAATTACCCTGATTTTAATTCCTGTTGCGATTATACTTGCTGGTTTAGTAATACTGTATTCCATGATAAGAATAAACGCGAGTTTTTTAGGATATCTTATTCATTCGCTCAGATTTCAATATCAGTCAAACTATAACGCAATTATTAACGAAGTTCCTAAGCTTACCTTAAACAGAAGCGATGTTGATTTCTTTTTTTCTCAGGCTTTCAAAGAGTTAATGGGTTGTTATTTTATTATTTTCATACTGATTTCAATTTTAGTTTACTTGGTCCTGGAGATAGCTATACGTTTTCCTTTTTCTATAATAAGCAGATTCACTCCTCATGAAATAGGCGTACTCATGAATGTTCTTTACTCACTAATTTCATTATTAGTTGGTTTGTTTACACAAGTATTTTATATACTAGTCTTCCAGCAGTATTTTGAACAGTATTTTGTCAAAAAACCACAAACACAATATAATAAAATATAGAGGGACACTAATTCTTCAGTATCTATACTTATGGTAGAGCCTTTTTACATCTTTTCCTTTTTTAGCTTCGTTTGAAAGGTTTTCATAAGACAATAATTTGAAATTGTTTTTTATGTCTTTATCGATCTTTTTGACATTCAAATAAATCCTGTCAAGTACAATATGAATTATTTGTAGTTCTTTTTCAATGAGTGTTATTGCTTTAACAGCAGCTTCTTTTGATACTTGGTAATCTCTGTGATATCCAGAAATTAAATTTGAAGTATTTGAAGAAAGTAGAAGAAATCCCTCAAACTTTGAATGATTGGCTCTTAATATTTCAAAAACATCAGGATTCATCTTATGTGGCATGGCAGAACTGCCTTGAGCAATCCTTTTGTCAAGACATACATGGCCATTATTATCAGAGCTATAAAATATGATATCTGAAGCGAACTTTGAAAGAATAAACGATATGTTGAAACACATTTCAATAACCATCATATGTTTGTAGATTCTGAGATGCTGCATTAGTTGTGGATTCTCAACGTTCTTCAATCCATTTACATGAAAGATTTTCAATTCCGAACCGAAACCTGGGCCTGAGCCTAAAGCAACATTTCTCATTATTTTTTTGACATGAACAATCATGGATCTTATCAAGGAAAGCATGTATGAGTAGGAATTGAGCCAATCTGCTGCTTTCGCTTTAGTGGCTATTCTTGTATGCGTAAACCCAATCCAGTTAGTTTTTTCATGTTTAGAGGCTAAAGAATTAAACTTGTTAATTATTTTCTCAAGAAGTGAGTCAATATCGTTTAATTTCTGAACAAAATAATAAGTTTCAGCTACCGCAATTTCTTCGTTTCTGGACTTATATGTTCTCAATTTGTTTGCTAAAATTTTATCTTTCCTGGTGATGAACTCTATTAATGCTGTATGTGAATCTTCGTTATTCGAAGTTATTTTGACATTTGCATTATTTATGATGTCTATAGCTTTAGCGAGTTCTTCATCTGATAAGATGCTATTTGCGTTCAAATTTTTCGCATGAAGCTCTAATGCCTTTTTTACATATGGTAGAAGAATTTTTTCTATTTCTATGTCATCTGCAGAAGTAAATTCAAGTATTTTTTTATCAATTTTTTCTGATGACCACAGAACCATAATAATCTACTTAGTTTTTTATTACTCGGAACTATTGTTCCACGTATCTTCTATATGGGCGATGTTTATAAATCCTTTTGCGTCTTCAGGATTAAAGTTAAGCATACTGAATGAACCTGTAGATCTAATCTTATTATAGAGTATTATGTTTTTTGGTCTTCTTGCGATCACGTTAAAGGCATTAGGCCTTATTAAGATTTTTACTTGTCCATCAAGTATATCATTAACTTTTTCGCAGAATAAGAATAGATTTTGCAGATAGTTTGAGTACCATCTACCTTCATAGATAAGCTTACCTATCTCTCTACCGAGTTCAAGTTTTTTGTGGAACGTTTTTTTGTCTAATATCGTCGCTTCAAGTGTAACATGTGATCTGTAAAATATTTCCATCGCGCCTTGGTAATAAACGCCTCTTGATTTTATTCCAACATATCTGTTTTCAACTATGTCGACGATTCCAAATTTGTATAGTTCTGCTAGTTTGTTTAGTTCTTGAAACATTCTAACAGGATCAGATATCTTTTTTCCTTGAATGTTCAAGGAAGTTGGTATTCCTTTTTCAAATTCAACAATGATTTCTAAACATTCGTTTTGCTCAGATTCTTTTATCAAAATAGGATACGAAGAGTTATTCACATCTTCTAACATACCTCCTTCGTGTGAGATGTGTAATATGTTATCGTCAATAGAATATTCCCTGCTTGAACTTGAAATGTCGATTTTATTCATATCTGCGTACTTTATCATATCTTCTCTGCTTTTAAACTGTTTCAAGAATTCAGCATCTTTCCATGGAGATAAAATATTGGCTTTTGGATATAGCGATTTGTATGCAAATTCAAATCTAATTTGGTCATTTCCTTTTCCAGTAGCTCCGTGTGCAAGAATGTTACAACCATGTTCTTTTGCTGCTTGAACTTGGCCTTTTGCTATTAACGGACGAGCAATAGAAGTACCTAAAAGATAACCATCTTCATAAACAGCATCAGCATTGATTGCTTTGAAGGCAAAATCTTTTACAAGCTCCTCTTTTAAGTCTTTTACAACTACCTTTGATGCACCACACAAATATGCTCTTTTTTTAACCAAAGTGCTATCAAACATGCACTGGCCTATGTCTGCAGTAAAAGCGACTACGTCTAAATTTTTTTGATATACTAGCCAATGTAATATAATACTTGTATCCAAACCACCAGAATACGCCAAAACAACAGATTCCTTTTTCATAGAATCACAATAAGTTTTTGGTTAAACCTTTAAAAAAATCATTGTCAATTATTTAACAGATGTGAGCATATGTCTGATGAGAATCAAGAATATACAACAGATTTATCTGATGTCAAATCTTCTAGTTCAGACATAGATAAACAACGGGAAAAACGTACCTCCACATCAGGTATGAATTATGGCATCTTGATTGCTTTTGTTGGTCTTTTCCTGGTTTTTGTTATAATAATGTTCATGCTTACTGCCCCTCAAGAACGAAAAGAGCAAATTATCAAGTCTGCGGAAGAGCTTGCCAATTCATCTTCAGAAAAGCAAATAGACATAAAAAACCTTGGCTTACCGAAAATTGAGGTTCTTTCTGCGTCTGTTGAGAAAAAGAACGATATTTATGCTAATTCAATAAAGTTACGTGTAAGGGCGTATAAGGGCCATGGAAGCGTTGACTTATCTAAGGCAATTATAAAGATTGATTACAAAAATGTATCATACACCTACAACTATTCTGGTTCTGACGAATCCATCCCAATGAAGGCTTTTGGCATAAAAATTATTACTGATCCGACAGAATCTTTTTCTTACGAAAAACCTTACGTTCATGAAAGAGGTTTAGCTGAAGTTTTAATTAACGTATATGACGAAAATAGTGAGCCTCTAATAACACCTAGAACAGTTGTTATATTAACTTTATTTAGTAGTAGATCCTCAAAACCAGAATCATTTCAAATAGAAATGCCAGAATCATTTAGCAACATTAATACAGAGCTAGTTTTAGGTCAAGGAATAACTAAAATACAATACACTGATAGCGATAAACAAAGATAACTTTCTAAAGACCTGCATAAACGACTATGAAACCATCTTCTCCTGAAAAAACTTTTGCTTTGTTTAATTTGTATGCATACGCACTAAGCAAACAATAAACGGAGTCAAGTTTATGCTTATTAAATAAATGGTCTTTCGATAAATTAAAAGAAAGCTTTTTTGATAGTTCATCAAGATGTTGAATCTTTTGATAAGTACTCTTCCGTTTTATACGCAACAAATCATAACTCGCGCCTGGATAAGTCTCAACTACTTTGAGCCCTTGTTGTTCTAATTTTTCTCTGATATGTATTCCTCTACTCGTTAATTTACGCATAGCGCCAATTGTTATAGGAAAAAATCTTATATTACTTTTTTTTAGCTCTAAATCACACTGTCTGAAATGTATGTTAGAGAGTTCTTCTATCGATGTTCTACCTTTAGGCAAGGATAAAGGCGCGTCAATTGCAACTATTTCAGGTTCATTTTCTTTTATGAATTGTATTAAATCGTTATTTATTTCACTTTCTAAGAAGGTGATTAGTTTCTTATTATTTAAGACTGAAACTGCAGTTGTTTCTTTTGAAATTCCGAGATCAATACCAATAAGTTTGCACATGCTTCTTCATCATAAGTTATAATCTAGTTAAAAAATTTATTCATTTATCAATAAACCTTTCTGGAACACATATTGTATTTTTGCCATTTAATTTACCAGTAATGACTGCACCTGACAGGTCTCTAATTAGCTCAAAAAGATATTCATATTTATAGATTTCAGCAACACCAAGAGTTACGGTAATAGCAGATAATTGATCCAACTTTTGGATTTCTTTTGTCCATGTTTCTTTTTGGCTTAAGAATCGTGAATATGTTTTTTCAAGTAATTTCTGTTCGACATTGATCCTTATTCTTTCTGCTATGTGTGTAGCATCCTGTACAGGAGTATATGGTAAATAAACCATGAACTCTTCTCCACCGTATCTTATAATCATGTCAGTGTCTCTTAATACACTTCTTATTAATTTAATTAATTCCTCCAATACAATGTCTCCTCCTTGATGAGTAAGTAAAGAATTTATCCTTTTGAAGTCGTCAATGTCAAGCATTATTAGCGATGAGTGCTCTGGCATAATATCCATTGATCTTCTACCTACGTATCTTGCTTTTTCGTTATCAAAAATTTCATCGAGTATACAAGGACTATGTACTTTTAACCTGGCAAACTTAGGATCCAATTTCAAATTGGTCCTTAGTCTTTCGAGTTCTTCGATTATAGGGTAGAACAATTTTGTATCACGATATAAGAAAGGATTGAAAACTCTCAACAATGATTTTTTTAAACTAGATGACTTTTGGTAGTTTTCATGAAATTTTTTTATCTGAAAATAACGTCTACGTTGTGTGTGCATACACCCACCGTTGTTATAATTAAATAAAAATAATGTTTTTAAATCAATGCGTTTTAGTTTTTTTAGTCAAAAATATTTTTAGAAATTCTAAAATAGTTTTAGTTCCATATGAACAACATAAAATTCCAAAAAAAATTTAGAAATTCCAAAAATATTTTAGTTTAATTTATACTAAACATGTGTATAAAAACCTTTTAGAAATTCTAAAATAATTTTTCCATAAAATTATATATTGAAATATTGCAGGCATTGTTGATTGTATATATTTTACACCCCATATAAATAAACCATTTCAACAAAATTTGCTGCTTGTTGGCATTTTTTTTGCGTAAGCAATATTGTGCAATCAAAAAATGCGTATTCATATTGATATGATAAACCGATGTAAACATTAACTGTTTGAAAATAAATTAGTGGTTTACTTATATGATATTAAAATTAAAATAATTAGTTGGTTACTTTTTGGATTAAAAAAATTTAATATTTTTCTAAAATACTTTTAGAAATTCTAAAATAATATTTACCATCATGTTTTTTAACTCTATGAACAACAAATTGATTGTATGGCTGATGAACATACTACCTTGAAGGAACTGCGTTTAACGCATAACCTATCTTATATTATAGGATTTTGGAAAAAGTTAAGGTCACATGATGGAATTGGTGTAACAGCGGATAAGGAAAGAGTTCAATTCTTTATAGAATTAGTAATAAAATCAAACCTGACTTCCTCAGATAAAATAATTATTCACGATGATGGACAAACTGCTTACTTCTATCATACTAAGTTAAGAACTTTTTTTGAAAAAATTGTTGAAAACGAACTAGAGCGATTCAAATACGATAACGATTATTCTGCAAACTATTTTGCAGGGATTTATGATGCTGTTGGTCATACACAAAAAATATTATCGAAGAGAACTGGGTTGACAAAAAATATTATTATAATAGAAAAGTCAAATCAAAAAGAAGAGTTATTGTTTTCGAGGCAGAATTTTAAAGTTAAGTTAAAAGAAGGCAAATTGTATGTGCTTAATGGAGATTTATTCTTGAACAAATATGAGAAATATTTTTTATTCAACAAGAGGTAACTCGATAACCACACATGCGTGATTTTCGTTGTCATTATAAATGTTAACCGTGCCTTTTGCTCTTTCTACAGAACGCTTTACATTTAGTAGTCCAAAACCGTGATTTTCTGTGTTTTCTTGAAATGTAGTGTATCTCTGATCTTTTTTAAAAGACTCTAATACTTGCGAAGGAAAACCTTTGCCAGTGTCACTTACAATAATAATAATAGATTTTTCTGACACATCAATTAAAATTGAAATAATTTTATTATTATCTGTATCTGAATTCAAAGACGTGATTTCTCGAAGAGAGTTTTTGATCAAGTTGTTCAATACTGAAAATATCAAATCATATTCGTCAATCAAAATATATTTATTAGAAGTAAAGTTTCTTTTTATTTTATAAACCAAAGATGTTTCATCAATAAAAAATGCATGTTTCAAAAATTCAAGATATGAAGTGACATATTCAAGTATGCTCAAAAAATTGAATTTAACTTGATGATTTGGGGAAAAAAGGCTTTTATTAGTCAAATATAACTCAAGTCTCTTTTCTATCACATCTAAAAACTTATTCACATGCCAATAAACACGTTGTTTATGCTTGCCAGCTTTTTGAGCTCTTTCTTCGAATGAGCCAAGGGCTATGCTTATAATTCCTAGAGCGTTTTTTATGTCATGTGCAATGTCTTTATCTGTTAAGCTATTTGCTGTTTTTGATAAGACAAAGATTTTATGTAAGAGTGAAGAATAATTAGGTATATTTTGCTCAGTCATTGGAGTTGCTCTTAATTTCTTTTGTCTTTTAGGTATTTGACTATATTTGTATTTATTATATTCCATACAATATTATTAACTAAAACAATATATATATCTTTCTAAAAAAGAAAAGTTAAATCTTAAAGTTTATTAATCTATCATACCACAAATACGAATTAGGCTACTATAATTTGGGGGAATGGGCTAACTTGGTATGCTGTCAGCTTTGGGAGCTGATGATCTGAGTTCAAATCTCAGTTCCCCCATGCTAAAGCAGTGAATAAAATGTTAAAAAAAGCTCTGTTATTAGACGAAAAAGCTTTAGTGGCGACGATAATAACAGGCTTGGCACTAATTTACTATGGATACTTACATGGACTAGGTTTGAACTATTTGCTTGTTACTCTTGCGTTTTTAGTTTTTAGTGTTATTGTAACAAAAATAGGGAAAGAAGAAAAAAAAGCCATGGGCTTATATGAACACATGAGAGGATTTGAAAACGTAGTAGCAAATGGAATAGTCCCAATAATTTGTTTGGTGTTAGGTTACAAAAACGGCTTTGTAGGATCAATAGCAGGAATAACTGCAGACAAATTTGCATCAGAACTAGGTGTATTCGGAGAAGACCCTGTTTATTTGGGCTCTTTTAAGCGTGTCAAAAAAGGTACGAATGGTGCAGTAAGCTTGTACGGATTGATAATGTCTTTTTTAGGCGGATTACTTATAGGTTTTGTATGGGTATTTTTAACAGGTCAAGGTGCTTACGATCCGAAATTAATATTAATAATTGGAATAACTGGATTTTTTGGTTCTATGGGCGATAGTCTTGCAGGGATTCTTGAAGAAAAAGGAATAGGTAACAAATATACGAGTAATATAATAGGTGCTATCTTTGGAGCAGTGTTTGGTGAATTACTCATGTAATCTTTTAAAAACCTTTCAATAATGTGACATAATATGTTTGATTTAATAGTTTTGATTCTATTAACAATTTTTTTATTTCTAGTGTCATATTTGCTTGCAAGGGTCATGACGCCTATTTTCATTTATGCGTTTCAAAAACTTAGCTCCAAAACAAAGTCTTCATTAGATGACAGAATACTAGAACAGATTAAGGGTCCTTTGGATTCTCTTTCTTTTGTTTTTTGGATGTATTTTATTACACACACCATCCATGTATTCGACTATACTGTAGAAATAATTGACAAATATGTCGTTAGTGCAATAATTTTGGTTACTGCTTTTTTTGCAGTCAGGATAGTAAAAGCATTTTTTGATTGGTTCTATGAAGAAGGACATAAAACATCAAAAATAAAAATAGACATAAACCTTTTACCTTTCTTGCAAAAGTTGAGCAGATTAATCATATGGTTTATTGGTATTTCTTTTTCTTTAGGAGTGTTAGGCTACGACATCTCTGCAATTTTGACTATAACAAGTGTTATAGGTCTGATTTTGGGTTTGGCTTCTCAAGAAACTTTGGCTAACATATTCGCAGGTTTAGCATTGCAATTAGACAGGCCTTATCATTACGGTGACTATCTTAGATTGACGACAGGAGAAATTGTAATGCTAAGAAAAATCGGAATGAGGACTACAAAATTATACGACCATTTAGGTAACACAATCATTATATCTAACTCAAGATTTGCTCAGGAACGAGTTACAAAGATAGGTTCTAGGGGAACGATCTTGAAGAACTTGGTAACTTTTTATGTACCAAATAACATTGATATAACAAAATTAGAGCAAAAGATAAGTTCAGCTTATGAAGAGCTGAAACCGTATCTTTCCGAAACGCAAACTTCACTAAAGGTGCATGTACTTAGAATTTTTACAGGCAATCATTATGAGGTTATGGTGCCTGTCAATCTAAAAGATATCAATAGCATGGTAATAGTTACAGATATAATCAACAGGAAAGCGTTAGAACTGATAAATGAGAAGCATCAGTGATGCAATCTTATTTATCAAGTCTTTAGGTTTAAGTTTTCGTTTTTATAAATACCACGGTATTCATTTTCCGCTTCTTTTTCAAGTCTTATGAATATAAGCTGCACTAATCGAGCATTTTTATAAAGTATTATTCCTTTTGGATTATTGACTGTTAACAGAGACTCACTTCTTCCAACATACCCCGGGTCCCATACAGCACAGTGAATAATCGCACCTGATCTCAATAAGCTGGATCTTGTAAAACCTAATGCTATACAGTTTTTTGGTATTGAAACTACTTCGTTGTAAATTACTTTGTATACTCCTTGCTGTAAAATAACTTTGTCTTCTTCGTCGAATTCAATTTTTCTTGTTTCGCTTACTTTCCTTTTCTTATTATCAAAATCAATTACTCCGTTAGAAACCAATTCATGTACTTCTCTTAGCGTTAGATCAACCCCAGCAGGTTGAAATTGCTTTTTGTCCAAATAATTTGAAATCAAAGATGTAATTTGTGATTCTGCAAGAACAGCCATTTAATCATCCCCTATAATCATAATTTCAATTTTTTATTCTATTCTGGAATAATTCATTAACCCATAGCCTAAATCAAATGCAATAAAAATAAAAAACATCTCTATTTCAATTATGCCAAGAGTCAATAACAGCAAAGTAACAAAAGGAAAAACTAATCTAGACTTAAAGTACTTTGGATATTTGTCATGCATTATCTCGTCCAAAAAAAATGTTATTGTTAGGAGAACAAGCAGCAATGGCCATTTACATGATTTTTGATTACAAGAAGAGTAAGTTTTGAATAAAGCACTTATATCACTTTCGTCATAAGCTCCGTAAATAAGAAACAATATTGGCGTAATAACGAGTCCTGCAACGAAAGCGGATTTGTCTACTTTTTTAGCAAGTAACACTGCAATAAAAAGCGCTAAAAACAAAGTAGTGAGCTCTAATCTTTGTACCATGATGAAAGCTATCAGAGAAGAAGTAACTAATGCCAATATTATGTCTTTCTTGTCATTTTTTTTGTATTTGTCAATAAAGTACAATAAAAAGCTGGACAAAAATGCAAAGACCATTAAGTGAACTGCTGGAACATTTATAGGCAGCATAAAAATCATTGATAAGCTTTCTTGTTCATTCTATTTTGCATTTCTTCAACAAGATATAAATCTTTATAATTTATAATAGGTATTTGAAACTTTTCTTGATCGTCCATTATTCTTGGACATGCAGTGTTTAGCAATGCATCTATCCCATAGAAATTTTTGATAACCATATCGTTGAGTTCATTGCATATTAAGAAATAACATTTTTTACCAAGCTTATGGAGCTTCTTCCTGGCATTTTCTGCTTGCTGAGGAAAAAACTGACCGATTTTAGTGCTAATCACAATTCCAATGTTATTTGCATGAACAAATCTAGCTATAGCCATAAGCCTTTTTTTATGAAGTCTTTTGATTTCTTCAGTAATATCTTTGAGAGATCCTTCTACAGGATCAAAGCTTAGAATTCTTAACTTTTGTAATAAATCAAAATTGTCAAGATAAGCCAATGCTTTTGGATGAAATGCTCCAGAACCTATGAAAAGAATTATATCGATATTTTGATTTTTTGCCAATATTTTTTGTACATTGAGTGCATCACAACCTAAGATTTGTGCTTCTTCAGTAGCATAGAATCCAGTATCTGAAAAAACATTGGAATTCATTTTTTTCAAAAATTCTTTCATATAATTTATTTGATGAGAGTGTTGAACTGTAGTTATCAAGATTAAAGATTTGTTTTCAAATTCTGCTTTATATCTCTCTAATTTGTCAAGGCTAATGTCTATTCTCCAAGGCACGTATTCTACTTCAAATTTCTCGTTTAGTTTTTTCTTGACAAATTTATTATGGCCAAAGTGAATGATTTTATCTACATCTAACAACCTTGCTTCTTCTAGAGGTAAGTCACAAGCACCGTAACAAGCAGAAGCAGAAATAAACACATTATGGCCTTCATTTTCAAGTTTGTCTGCTTCAATAACAGCAAACTTTTTTAATCCCTCAGGAAATTGGAGTAGTATTTTCATGTAGCTTTGATAACAAAAAAAATTTAAATTAATTATTAAAACAAAATAGTTTGAATTATAAACACTAATTTCTCATTGATAATCATGCAAATGCTGTCTGTTCCTGGTAAAGTTCTTATTTACGGTAGTTATTCAGTACTATTGATAGGAAATATCGCGCTAAGCTTTGCAGTTACTGACCTTAAAGGAAAGGGAGTGACATCTTATTTCACTACAGGAAAAAGAAGAATAGTTTCAGCACAATTTGACATAGATATAGAGCCTCAGTTTGAAGGCTTTATAAAAAGAAACATTTTAGTTGAGTACGCATACGTTATAGCAGAACTTTATCTTCGAGAAAAAAAGCTATGGAAAAAAGATGTGTTCATTAATTTAATGAACAGCCAAATATTTGGCAGTATTCATGGAAAGAGTGGTTTAGGAAGCTCTGCTGCAGTAGTTATTGCAGTTATACGCTCTGTTTTTATGGGAAATGGACTTTCTTTTAAAGATTATGTAGATGTTATCCACAAGCTAGGTCAGATAACTAATGCCTTGTATACTAGAAAAGTGTCTAGCGGTTTTGACATAGCTACATGTGCTCATGACACCTCTATATTATATAAAAGATTCAATCCAGACATTATCAAACTTTATGAAGAAAATGGATATACTCAAGAAATTCTCAGAGAAATGGTACTCTTGGCGGATAATGACTGGCCAGAAATGCATGTAAAACAATTCATAGTTCCTTCTGATATAAGTATTCTGTATTTTAACATTATTGACAGAAAAACAGATACAATTGAATCAGTAAAAAAAGTCTATGCGTGGAGGACTATGAATAAAGAAAAGTTTAATGAAATGATGAGAAACTTAAACGCTCTTGACGAAAACGTGATAAACTCACTCAAAGAAAGAAAATATAATGAAGTCAAGGAACTAACTCACAAAATACGTACTGAATTTAAAGAACTACAAAGAAATATGAGAGAAGAACTTAAAATCAATGATGATATTACTTATATTGAACCTCCTGTTATAGGCAGAATCATTGATGAGGTTGAAAACGCTTTTCCAGAAGAAGTTATTGCTGGCAGAGTACCAGGGGCAGGTGGATGGGACGGTTTCTGTTTTTTGGTATTAAAAAGTGATTGGGAACCAATAATCAATAAAACTATAGACCTATGCAAGCACAACGGCTTAACTGTTGAATACATTCCATTACGTATAATTTGAATTACTAAGTAAGTTAATCTCAGTATCTATAGAAAGATTATCAAAACAAATGCTCCTGTACTATCTTTACACCTTGCCCTGGAGAAGATACAATAAATTGCTCTACTTCTTTGATATCTGATAGATAGTTTTTCACTCTGTCAATCTCATCAGAAGTAGTAATTATTTTTACTTGATGACCAGCGTCAATAGTAATATATGCATTTACTTTGAATTCTTCACGCAACCTCAATACTGATTTAATCAGTTTCAGAGTAGCAGAGTTCCAATAAATTATTGGAGGTTTTGAAGTAATCATTGTGGCGTGCATCTTCAATGCATTATTTTCTGCAATTAGACCTAAGGAACGAATATCTCTGTTATTTATTGCGATTTCCATTTCATCTAAATCTTTTTCAACAGTTTGAAGCCACGCATCATAAAACTCAGATGTTTTTACAGTTCTGTGCATTGCTTCTCTTGATTTAACAAATTTTTCCTTGGATGAAGTTATGCAGACCAAAATTCTGAAATCTGGCCAATAATTTTCATCTTTTATTTGTTTTGCAAAGCAATCACTGCCATCGTCAAATTCGCCTTTGAACCATTTAACAAAACCGCCATATATTGACCTAGATGCAGATCCAGAACCAAACCTTGCATACTTTGACAATTCTTCATAAGTAAGGTTTAACGAAAGAGCAGTATTAAAAGCTGCTGCAAGAGCTGCAAACGCAGATGCAGAAGAAGCCAATCCGGAAGCTATAGGAAAATTTGTTTTGCTCACTACTTTAAGATTGAGGTCCATTCCTGCTAATTTCTTAAAAATTCTGGAAAAATTATCTATTCTAGAATATTCAACTTCGTTTTCGTTCAGTAGTCTGTTGTTGATAACGAATTCGTTATGAGGCAAATTCTTTGAAAATTCAACAGTGGTTATTGTGAACAGATTATTTAAAGTTACACTTATACTTGAGTTATAAGGCAAAATCAGTTCTTCATTTCTCTTACCCCAATATTTTACTAATGCTATGTTGGTATTTGCAACTGCAGTAGCCTTCATACTCATAAAAATCAAAATATATTCATCATTAAAATTAATAACCATATGGGAATCTAAGTAATTAGTAATAGTTAGTCCTCATACTTTCGATTGACTTGTAGGCTAAAAAGGAAATCATGATTGCGAAAATGATGTTTATTATAATTCCTTGTATTATTGCAGAGTCAATATTTGTTATTGAAACTCTTGCAGCTATCGTATGTGGGAAATAAATAGAAAACGGATTAGAAATAACTATAAACGATACTATAATTATTGCAATTATTGCAGAAATTGCATTGGCTTCTCTCACAGTTTTTGATTTAGTAGAGATTATTATTCCCAATGACGTAGCTATAACGTTCATTATCAATGCGATAACTAATAGAACATGTTGATTAAGAATTTCGATTTGCGAAGAAGCAAACAAAATTAGAATCAATGAAGTAAGGACACCGAAGATGACTAAAGGCACTAGCTTGACAATGAGTATGTAGAGATTAGATACAGGAGACACAAGTAAGAGTTCTATTGTTTTCTTTTTTTTCTCAAGCAACAAACTTTCAGAAGCTAAGGTCATAGAGACTATTGCAGGGAATAATACGATAAGAGGCACTATTAAACTGTATGCAATCTGTGCGAATTCGTTTTTTTTAGTGTTTCCTTGAACTTGGAAAGTATAGTTATTATCTTGGAGAACTTCTTCGAAACTTTTGATTTTGCTTGCAACTTTAATTCTTGCAATAGCAATGCTCGAAAGGATATTCGATGAGTCTGTTTTTATTGTTTTGTTCTCCAAATCTATCTCAGCTACTTGATTCTGAAAGGTTTGATTCGTTTGGATAGGATTAGTGTTTGTATTTGGAGTGCTTGAAGAATTTTTGACAACAACATTAACGCCTGATTGCTTCAATGCATTGATCATTGTGGTGTCATTTGAGTTAACTGCAACTGTTATAGGTATATTGTAATGGTCAATGTTGGAATAAGTTTTATACATAAACAGAAGTACAAAAATCATAAATATTTGAGTAATAACGCTGATCAAAAACGCCCTGTTTCTCAGAATTTCAGCGATTTCTTTTTCTAAAAGCATAAAACCACTCAGAAAAAATTTCTCATCCTTGCGTATAGAGTAAGGTTATAAAATGAATGTATAATTGACGCAAAGAAAAATGATTTAGTAAAGCTATTACCTGAGGCAAGCATTGCTCCTAGAACAGACGAAGATAGCGTATGTATTACAAGGGCTACTAATCTCGGAAATAACAATCGTCTTAATACAACGTCTGCAGATACGTTAGCTAGTAATATGAACGTTAATAACTCAAAGACACCGAACAACAAGCCAATATAGAAGCCTTCTTTTAAACCTGTAAACTGATCAAATTTAGTTGCATTAGATTTAGAGTTTATAATTGCTCTGACAGAATAACCTTTCATCAATTCCTCTGATGAAGAAAATAATACTATGGCGATTATAGCAAAGAGATCAAGAACTGTTAAAAATCTGTAAAAGCCTATAGAAAAAGCCAAGAAGAAAATTGTCAGTACCAGCAAAACCTGTATCGGTATCGTTATTATGTAAGAAAAAAGTGCTGCTATGATCCTTCTAAGAACATCATTATGAATGAGGCTCATAGTTCCAGTAAATATCTCATCGATACCAGGTTTTTGACTGAATGCAAATTTTTCAGTAATGAATGCAGCAGTGCCCATAAGAACAAATACAGCAATCAATACAATAATAAAGAATAATGGAAAAAATGGAAAATTGGTCTGATATTGCGATACAGAAGATGAAATATACGTTGTAGGTGTTAGATTAGAGATGCTTTCCAAAGGTTTAATCAGTTTAAATAACATAGAACCGAAAAGAATTACAAATATGATTGTGCTAACTATAGAAGCGCTTAAACTTGCTTCTTGCACTGAACTTGAAATTGTTGATATCATCCCGTTTATTGAAACAATTAATGCAGCTACACACACTACAATAATGTATACCTCAATGAAATTGTATGTCTTATATCCTACAAATTGTAGTATGAGCAACCATAGAAAACACAGCATAGAAGAAAAAATTATTGCTGCAAAAAGCTTGCCCAAATAAACTTGTGACTTACTTATATTAAGAGTGTACAATATTTCTAATAATTTGTTTTCTCTGTCATACGCAACTGATTGGATAATAGGTATAGAAAACAAGAATAGAGGAGAAAAAAGCATGATAGGAAGTAAAATACCTTTAAGCAATTCTTCTAAACCTACATCATCTTTGAGTTCAAAGGCAGGACTGTCTTTTCGCAAATGTTTGTCAATTGTTGTTCTTATAACTTGCTCAATGAAGGTATTCATCTTGTTGTTACCTAAGACCAGTGTGATTGAATTATTGTTGATAATAAGAACTGCGTGGATTAAATTACTGTTAAGGTCTATATACGCTTTATCTAGAGAATCGTAGTAAATAACATACAGAGAATTACTCTTTTGAATTTCGTTAATGAGAGGCCTTTCTGTATCATTTACTATCCCTAATGTTGCCAGTTTTGTTACAATAGGTAAAGCTGATGCAAGCTCGCCTTCTTTAAAAGCTTTAGAAATATCTAACATCGTATTAGACAAAGCAACTGTTATCAACAATGTTATCAAAATTGAAAGCAAATATCTTACTTCAATAATGTTCTTAAATTCGTTAAAAAAAAATACGAAAAATTCTTTGCGCAACTTCAAAATCATTAGAATCACTAAATAAAAAATGCATTATTAAGTGTCTGTCCTTGATTTTTCGGTAGGTTTAATGATGTTATTTCCAACGTAACTATTTTGATTCTTTATCAACTCAACAAACACAGTCTCCAATGAAGGCAAGACTGTTTTAAGTTCAATAATCTTCAAAGAATATGCTTTTTTCAGCTCTTCAATTGTCTTTAGGTTTGATTCTTGACTATCTCCAGAAATTATAAATGCCCTACCTCTTTTCTTGAATCTTTTTTCTAATTGTTGTAATACTTTTTCATCGCCTTCAAAAACCACTTCAGTTTCAGAATCCTTTTTTATCATCATTTTGAGATTTTCAGGAGAGTCTATTGCAATAATTTCTCCATTGTTAATTATGCAAACCCTATCACAAAGAAAATCTGCCTCGTCCATGTAATGTGTGCATATGATCACTGTTTTACCAGATTTTTTTAATTCGAAAATCTTTTCTCTTAGTTCTCTGGCTGTAGCAGGATCAAGACCCATAGTTGGCTCATCCAATATAAGTATCTTTGGATCATGCAACAAAGCCCTGCATATAGATACTCTCTGCTTTAGACCCTTTGAAAGATCACCCATTAACCTGTCTTTGTGTTCATAAACATCAAATTTTTTCAGAAGCTCGAAGATTTTGTCATCACTAACACCATACATAGATGAGAAAAGCCTTAAGTATTCCATTACAGTCATATAGTCATAAACTCTTGGCTCTTCAGGCAAGTAACCAACTATTTTTCTCAATCTTTCTCCATCGACTGACAGATCAAGGTTATCTACAATGCCTGATCCTTCAGATGGCTCTAAAATTGTACAGAGCATTTTTACTATAGTGCTCTTACCTGCACCATTAGGTCCTACCAATCCAAAGACTTCGCCTTCTCTTATTTCAAAATTGATGTTTTTGACTGCTACAAAGCCATTAAATCTCTTTGAAATGTTAACCAGTTTTATAATAGGATTTCTAGATGAATATTTTTTATGATTCATAATAATCAATTTGAACTGATTTTTATATCTGCGAATAATAACGATTTTTTATATAATAATCTTACTTTTTTTGAATAGTCAAATAAATGACAAGTCGAATAAATGACATACCTGACTCAGTTGATTGTCAAGTTTTTTTACAAACATTTTTAAATAAAATATCCTTTATTCTTAAGGGGGAAGTTTAAAAAATTACTAAATACATAAGAGTGATTTACATAATGTACGGTATCCTTGTTCTTGATGACGGTAGCGTTTATTTCGGTAAAGGATTTGGCGCTGAAACAGAAAAAGTTGGAGAACTCGTATTTACTACATCTATGGTTGGATACCAAGAGTCACTAACTGATCCTAGTTATGCTGGTCAAATTCTAATTTCTACATATCCAATGATAGGAAATTACGGAATTGCCAAGGACTTCAATGAAGGCAAAAAAGTGTATGTTGAAGGCTATGTAATCAGAGACTTGTCTCATTATTATTATCACAGAAAATCTTCCATGTCTTTAGACGAGTTCCTTAAACAGTACAATGTGCCTGGTATTTATGAGATTGATACAAGATCTTTAGTCACTAAAATACGTGAACGAGGTGTAATGAAAGCTTTTTTGAAGACATCAAAAGACAGTTTGAATGAAATAGATTACAAGTTATTCTACAACAGAATAACAATGTTTAACTACGAAGAAATTGATTACGTGAAAGAAGTATCGATTAAAGAGATAAAATACATTGGTAATGGAAGCAAAATGGTATTAGTAGTAGACTGCGGAGCGAAATCAGGCATAGTGAATGAACTTTTACAAAGAAACTGTCAGGTTATCTTGGCGCCATGTAACATTACAAGCACAGAAATCAAAGACATAAATCCTGATGGAGTATTTTATACTAATGGCCCAGGAAATCCAGCAGAACTCAAATACATATATGAGCAGATACCTGTTATTGCTAAAGATTATCCTATTTTTGGGATATGTTTAGGTAATCAGTTAATTGGCCACGCATTTGGAGGAAAAACATTCAAACTTAAGTTTGGTCACAGAGGTGTTAACCAAGCATGCTTGGATCTTTTTAGTAATAGAGTGTATGTAACAACTCATAACCACGGATATGCTGTTGAAAAAACCACACTTCCAAAAGAACTGGAAGTATGGATGATAAATTTGAACGATAAAACAATAGAAGGCTTAAAGCACAAGGAACTAGACGTTGCTTCTGTTCAGTTCCATCCTGAAGCAAGACCAGGAACTTTTGACACTAAATGGATTTTTGATGAGTTTGTTAAAAAATTATAGTAACATGTTAATGAATCTTAACGAATAAATTTTTGATATGATATGGAAGTGGTTGAAATGATGAATAATTTTAGACATTTTACCAAAGTTACAGATTTCTCGAAAAAGGAGATAGAAAAAATCATAGATAGAGCTATTGAAATGAAAAAAAATAACTACAGATCAGATTTACTAAGAAATAGTCACATTTGCATGCTTTTTGAAAAGCCATCAACGCGTACAAGAATTTCTTTTGAAGTAGCAATAAGTTCGTTAGGTGGGATTCCTATCTACCTTGACCAAGTTACCACACAACTTACTAGAGGAGAACCAATGAAAGATTTTATGCGTGTGCTTAATTCTTACGTAAAAGGGCTTGTTGTTAGGCTATACAAGCACAACGATCTTGATGAATTAATTAAATATTCTACGATACCTGTTATTAATGGCTTAACTGATAAAGAGCATCCGTGTCAAGCACTAAGCGACATGATGACATTGAAAGAACTCGGTTATTTGAAAAAAGGAAATGTACTTGCGTTCTATGGCGATGCTAATTTCAACGTTGCTAATTCTTTGTTAGTTGTATCTGCTATGTTCGGCTTAAAAGTAAGAATTGTATCTCCTGAGAAATATGCTAGTAACGAAGAATACAGGACATTGATTAAAAAATATGGTAACTTGGAAATAGAAACTGACCCAATCAAAGGAGCAGAAGGAGTAGACATTATTTATACTGACACGTGGATAAGTATGGGGATTGAACATGAAAAAGCCGAGAGAATTAGAGAGTTGTTGCCATATCAAGTAAATGACTCAGTTATCAAGAAAGCGAACAAAAATGTCATTGTCATGCATTGTTTACCTGCATACAGAAACTTTGAAATAACAGATTCAATTATTGAAAAATATTCGAACGTAATATTTCTGCAATCAGAAAATAAGTTACACTTGCATAAGGCATTACTAGAGTATATATTTTCAAACTAGCTAAACAACCATTTTGAGGAATTCTATGAGAGAGAGATTAGACAAAGTGCTAGTCATAGGCTCAGGCCCTATAGTAATAGGTCAAGCTGCTGAATTCGATTATTCAGGCTCACAGGCATGCAAGGCTCTTAAGGAAGAGGGCATAAAAGTAGTTGTAGTTAATTCTAATCCTGCCACGATTCAAACAGATAGACTAACTGCAGATAAAATTTATTTAGAACCGCTTTTACCAGAAGTCTTAGAAGCCATTATCGAAAAGGAAAGGCCAGATGGCATAATTGCTACCATGGGTGGTCAAACTGGTTTAAACTTAGCTTATGCACTTCATGAGAAAAAAATATTAGAGAGATATTCAACGAAGCTATTAGGCACAGATATAAACGCAATCATAGCAGGTGAAGACAGAGACGTTTTTAAAAGAACAATGAAAGAACTTAATCTTAGTATTCCTCCAAGTAAAGCTATTACAAACATACCTGATGCACTAGATTTTGCTAATGAAATAGGATATCCTGTCATAGTAAGGCCTGCATACACTCTAGGTGGTACAGGAGGAGGAATTGCAAAAAACAAAAGCGAGTTAGAAAAAATTTGTGACATCGCTTTAACCATGAGCCCTGTATCACAAGCTTTGATAGAGAAAGACGTAAGCAAAATTGCAGAACTTGAATATGAAATGATAAGAGATAGTAATGGTAATGCGATATGTATTTGTAACATGGAAAACATCGACCCTATGGGAATTCATACAGGAGAAAGCATAGTTGTAGCTCCATGTCAAACACTTTCAAACGAAGAGATAAATTTTTTCCGGGATATTTCAATTAAAATTGTTGACAAAATCGGCATTAAAGGAGGATGCAATATCCAATATGCACTTGATCAGAGGTCTGGAGACTACTACGTAATTGAAATTAACCCTAGATTATCAAGGTCATCTGCATTAGCTTCTAAAGCAACAGGCTATCCTATAGCAAGAGTTGCAACAAAAATCGCAATTGGCTATCATCTTTATGAAATAGAAAACAAAATTACAGGTACTTCTGCTGCTTTTGAACCTTCTCTTGATTACTGTGTTGTGAAAATTCCAAAATGGCCTTTCTATAAAATGCCAAAAGCAGAACGAACAATAGGTACTCAGATGAAATCTACTGGCGAAGTAATGGCAATTGGAAGAACATTTGAAGAAGCACTGATGAAAGCATTGTATTCACTTGAAATGAAATGGCCTAAACTTGACAAAAACGAATTGTATTATCACATGGAAAAACCAACAGACCTAAGGATATTTGCTATCTTTGAAGCGCTGAGGCTTAACATGAGTATTAATGAGATCCACAAGATTACAGGTATCCACGAATGGTTTTTGCACAGAATCAGAAACATAATTTTGACAGAGTATGAACTGAAGCATAACAAGCTTAATGAAAATTTGTTGTTTAAAGCAAAAAGATTAGGTCTTTCTGATAATCAAATAGGATTATTAACAGGGATAGGTGAAGATTACGTTTACCAGATGCGCAAGAAGGCAGGAATTAATGCCACTTATAAAATGGTTGATACATGCGCAGGCGAATTCAAAGCAATTACACCTTACTATTATTCTACTTTTGAGAGCACAGACGATAGTATACAAAATAATTCCATTGAAGAAAAAGGTATCGTCACACGTAAAGAAGAATTGAAAGAAAAGAAAAAAATTTTAATTATAGGTTCAGGCCCTATTAGAATAGGTCAAGGTATCGAGTTCGATTATTGTTGTGTGCATTCTGCGAAGGCAGTTAAAGAAGAGAATATGATAAGCGTACTCATTAATTGCAATCCTGAGACAGTTTCAACAGATTTTGATACTTCAGATATGCTCTTTTTTGAACCTTTGACTTACGAGAAAGTCGTTGACTTAATTGAAACCCAAAAAATTGACGGAATAATCGTGCAGTTTGGCGGACAAACACCTTTAGATTTGGCACTTCTCTTAAAAAACAAATATGAAGACAAAATATTGGGTACCTCAATTAATAGTATAGAATATGCAGGGAACAGAGAAAAATTCAGGGAATTTTTAAAATCAATGAATATAAAACAGCCTGACAACGGAATCGCATATGATACAGAGTCTGCATTAGAAATTGCAAAAAAAATAGGATTTCCTATAGTCGTAAGGCCATCCTTTGTCATTGCAGGCAGAGCGATGGACATTATATTTACTGAAAACGAACTTCGTGATTATCTAATTGCAGAAGGCGACTACATTAATAAAGACAATCCATTGTTAATCGACAAGTACATTGACGGAATTGAATGTGAAACAGATACTATATGCGACGGCAAAGATGTATTTATTGGAGGAATTATGGAACATGTAGAAAAAGCAGGAGTGCATTCAGGTGATGCGTATTGTGTCGTGCCACCGATATCTTTATCCGAAAAGATACAAAGGAGATTAATTGAATACACAAAGAAAATAGCATTAGGCTTAAAAGTCATAGGACTTATTAACATCCAATTCATAGTAAAAGACGACGAGATTTACGTACTAGAAGCTAATACTCGAGCCTCAAGAACAATTCCTTATTTAAGCAAAGCAATTAACGTACCTATGGCTAAAATAGCAACCCACATAATGCTTGGCAAAAAACTCAAAGACTTTGGTCTCCAAGAAATAGCTAAAATTAACCATTATGCAGTTAAAGGCGTTGTTTTTCCTTTCATCAAATTAAAAGGCACAGATGTTATTCTAGGACCTGAGATGAAATCTACAGGAGAAACCATAGGAATCGCAAAAGATTTCGATATCGCTTTTTTGAAAGCCGTATTGGCTGCCAATACTAAACTTATAGAGCCTATCAAAAAACTTCAATCAGGTAAAAAAATAAACATTGCCATATCGCTATCTGACAAAGAAAAGCACCACTTACCAAACCTTCTAGAACTAATCAGTGATTTAAACGTTAACTTGTATATGACGTTAGGAACCTATGAGTACTCTGAAAAAATCGTTAAAAACCTATCAAATAAAAGCATAGACTTATTCAAAGTAAACAAAGTTTCTGAGGACAGCATGAATAACATCATATCACTTATTAGAAATGGCACTATCGACATTGTTATAAACTCACCTAATAAAGGAAATGACCAGTTTACAGATGGTTATAAAATAAGAAGAGCTTCTATTGAAAAAAATGTACCTTGCTTAACACGAATTGAAACAAGTTTGGCCTTATTAAAATCGTTAAAGAAGCTTTCAAAAGATATAAAATCAATTTCTGTAAATGAGCTGAGTGAGTTTTTTGAAACGAAATAGAAAAAGTATAATTAATCAATCTTTTTTACCTAGCATCAATTCGATGATGTTTAAGAATAATAAATTCACACCTGTATTCTTATTCGGATTAGTTGTTACATCTTTTCTTCTTGCCTGCTTAATATGGTACTTTTTTATAGTAAAAAACTCTAACCTTAATTCTAATTTAGAAGACAAAATAGTAACTGTTTTTTCTCCTAATTCAAAAAATATCGTACTGAGTATATTGGATTCAGCAGAAAGGTTTGTTGACATACAAGTGTATAGCATCACATCAGATGATATTGTAGATAAACTTATTGAGCTAAAAAAACGTGGTGTAAGAGTAAGAATAATTGTTGACGCCAACATTGACAAATATGAAAAAGTTATAATTGAAAAATTAAGAAAAAACGGAATACAAGTGCTCTTTTTGGACTTTGGTAAATACGTAATGCACTCTAAATTTATTATTATTGATGAAAAAGCAGTTTTTGTAGGATCCATTAATTTAAGCGAAGCTGCTCTCAAAGGGAATAGAGAGGCTGCCGTGTATATCAAAGACGAAAACACAGCTAAAAAATTTTTGAAAATTTTCGAAAGTGATGCAGCTTCATCTACTGCAAACTACAAAGATGAACCAGAAAAATAAGAAAAATCAGGTTTTATTTATGACTTCAAAAATTCTCTACAAAAACTTTGACAAAGTTTTAGGATTAATGTTAGACTACGGAAAACGTTATAATGCACCTGTGCTGAAATTAAAGGATATGTTAATAACAGATTATGACCATTTGATTTACGCAATTCTATCTCCTAGGTCTACTGACAAGGCAACTATAAAAGTTTTTTTGAAACTAAAAAGAATTGCAGATAATTTCACAAATTTGGATGCTTTGAGTTTATCTGAATTGATGAACTTGTTAAAAGGCATAGGTCTTTACAAAATCAAAGCACAAAGGCTCAAATCTTTAGCAAATATACTTAAAGATAAACCTATTCCAACTACAAAAGAACAACTTTTGCAGTTACCTGGAGTTGGAGACAAAGTTGCTTCTGTGTATCTTTCAAGTTATCTTGACAAGGATGAAATCGCAGTCGATACACACGTTTACAGAATCGCTAATAGATTAGGAATTGCTAAGTCAAAAAGTCCTATTCATACAAAAAAACTTCTGATGAAAAAAATTCCTAAAAAATTTTGGAAAAGCATTAACATTGCATTTGTAGCATTTGGTCAGACAATCTGTAAAGCAAAACCAAAATGCGATTTGTGTGAATTCAAGAAAATTTGTTATTACTATAAACATACAAGAATGAAAACCAAGGAATAGATTTATATAACTATATGTATGTAAAATGTGATATCTGATTTTTATAATCATTGTGAGGTGTTATTATGGCAAAGCCACACATAAACATAGTTTTTATTGGCCACGTAGACCACGGTAAGTCTACAACAGTAGGTAGATTGTTATACGATTCAGGTGCATTGTCTGAACAAGATTTAAAGAAACTAAAAGAAGAAGCAGCAAAAGTGGGTAAAGAAACCTTTGAATTTGCGTTTGCAATGGATCAGCTTAAAGAAGAAAGAGAGAGAGGAGTTACTATCGATATTTCACACAAAGAATTTGAAACACAGAAATATCACGTCACTATTATCGATGCCCCAGGACACAAAGACTTTATTAAGAACATGATTACAGGTACTTCTCAAGCACAAGGTGCTGTATTAGTGTGCTCAGTCAAAGAAGGAATTCAACCACAAACAAAAGAGCATGCATTACTTGCCAAAGCATTGGGGATTGATCAATTAGTAGTTGCTGTGAACAAAATGGACACTGTCAACTATGACAGAGTAAAATTTGAAGACATTAAATCTCAACTGGTTACGATGTTAAAACAAACAGGTTACAAAACTGAATCAATATTATTTGTACCTGTTTCCGGATATTATGGAGACAATGTTTTCAAAAAATCTGACAAAACTGACTGGTACAAGGGACCTACGTTAGCTGAAGCAATTGATACATTTACAGTTGCACCACCTCCTATTGACAAGCCATTTAGATTACCAGTACAAGGTATATTCTCTATTGCAGGACACGGTACTGTTGTCGTTGGTGAAGTTAAATCTGGAGTACTTAGACCTGGTGACAAGGTTGTATTCATGCCTTCTGGTAAAGTCGGTGAAGTTAAGAAGATAGAAATGCACCATAAGGAATTGCCTGAAGCAAAACCAGGTGACAACGTGGGTATTAACGTTAAGAACATAGAAAAGAAAGATATCTCCACAGGGGAAGTGTGCGGTAAACTAGATAATCCACCTATTGTTGCAAAAGAGTTCACAGCACAAATCTTCGTTACAAACCATCCTACTGCAATAGCAAAAGGTTATGCACCTGTTTTCCACATTCAGACAGCGCATGTGTCATGTAGCATAGTTGAAATTGTGGAGAAGAAAGATCCAAAAACTGGTCAAACATTACAGAAGAATCCTGACTTCATAAAGAACGGTGACATTGCAGTAGTAAGAGTAGTGCCTAAGAAACCAGTAGTTGTTGAAGAATACTCTAAATTAAAAGACTTTGGAAGATTTGCAATGAGAGACATGGGCACTACTGTTGCTTTAGGAATTGTCTTGTCAGTGGTTCCTGACGAACAGAGAATGCAAAACATAGGCAAGTAGTTCTCTCGTATATAATAGTTTTTTTATTTTTATGATAAGCATCTAAGTGATTTGGTATGGTATCTAAGGTCCGTGTAAGAGTGAAGATTACTTCAAATAGATTAGAAGACATCAAGCAAATAACTGACCAGATATCTCAGTTGGCTAATGCTACAGAATCTGTTTTGAAAATAATTCCATTGCCGAAAAGAGCGTTGAAAATTAACTGTAGGAAAACACCATGTGGCGATGGCTCAGACACATATGAACATTGGGAACTAAGGTTTCACAATGTTTTAGTAGAACTACTGTGTGATGAAAAGGTCTTAAGGCAGTTACTGAGAATTAGAATCCCTGATAACGTTCAAGTTAGACTTAAAATATCTTAATTTTTTGATATCTTAGTGTCAGTAGCTTTATTATCATGCACATAGTTTCAGTATTAAGATAACCTATATCAGATATCTGTTTAATGTACATTCTGATACAAAAGTAATACATCATCGTCAATTTTTTTGATTCTTTTTAGTTTTAACTTGAGGCAATTAGTCAATGCATCTAAACAGATAGGATAGTTGCATAACCTGTATTTAGTCCCGCCTATTATTTTACCTGCTATGTAAACATAGAGCTCATCAAATAAATTATTCTGTAAGAAATATGAATGGATTTGCGAACCTCCTTCAACTGCAACTGAAGAAACATTGAAGTCAGAAGCAAGGATTTGAAGTGCTGGCTTAAGATCAAGCACGTATCCATTAGTATGCTTATCGTAAATTTTATCTGTATAAATCATGATGGCGTTATTCTCTTCTAGCTCATTTATTCTATCTAATTTTTGAACTTTATTGTTCTTGTCCGTTATAATGAAAATTCTTCTTCTTTTTTCACTGAAAATTTTTGCATTACATGGAGTTTTAAGAGAAGAATCTACAACGATGCAATCGGGTTGCTTGATGATATTACCATATCTTTGTGTAAGCAATGGATCGTCATTTAACAGTGTGTTAATACCAACGAGTATACTATCAAATAAACCCCTTAATGAATTTGAATATTCTCTCATGGATTGTGAATTAATCCACTTAGAAACTCCGTTATCAGTTGCAAGTTTTCCGTCTATGCTTATTCCGCATTTCAATGCAATAAACGGTCTTTTGTACTTAATGAATACTGCATATTCTTTAATTAAGTCAGAAGCTTCGTGCTTCATTACTTCTTGAACAACGTTAATGTTTTTTGATTTCAAGTATTCTATTCCTCTTATTTTTTCAAGTGGATCAATACAACCAATAACCACAGTCTTGATACCTGAATTTATTATTTCTGCAGTGCATGATTTAGTGCATTTTCCTTCAAATTCAGTACACGGCTCTAACGTCGTTACTAAAGTGCACTTTGACAAATCTTGCTTTATTTCTTTTGCCTTTCTTATGGCAATTATTTCAGCATGATCGCGTCCTTTCATCTCATGATAAGCTTGAGAAATAATTTTACCATTTTCATCAAAGATAAGGCACCCAACTCTGGGATTAGGAAAAGGATTAGTAGTTCTTGCAAGTTTAATTGCTTTTTTCATATATTTCGAATATAACGTTACAACATTTTTAGATGTCTCTTGATCAACCACCATTAAAATTACCTTTTTTATTATTTTTTGAGACACATTTATTTAAACGTTATGTATTATTGGATTTCCAATGATGGAGAACCTTAAAATGGAATCAGTTTTCATAAACTGTATAAATGAAATCATAAATCACTATAGAACGTATGGAAAGATTACTAAGAACGAAATAAACAAAATCAAAAACAAATACTCTAAAGGAACGAAGATACTCAAAAATAGCGAATTGATCGAATTTGCTAAAAATAAGATGAATGACATTGATTTAAACTTGTTAAAAAAAATACTGGCAATAAAAAGAACAAGAACTATTTCAGGAGTTGCTCCTATAGCAATAATGACCATATCTGATTGCCCACATGGAAGATGCATTTATTGCCCTAAAGGAGATAATTCAGCACAGAGCTACACTGGAGAAGAACCTGCATCTTTAAGAGCAAGGCAATACAATTTTGACCCTTATCTACAAGTTCAAGCAAGATTGAATCACTACAAAGCACTTGGATATGAACCAGAAAAATGCGAATTGATAATAATGGGTGGCACATTTCTATCTATGAACTTGAATTACATAAAATGGTTCATGAAAGGCGCGTATGAAGGATTTAATGGAAAAAGATCAGAATCGTTAGAAAATGCGATCAAAGATAATGAAAATGCATTACATAGAGTAGTGGGCACTACTTTTGAAACTAAACCTGACTGGTGCAAAGAAAAACATGTAGATTTAATGCTTCATTTGGGAGGTACAAGAGTAGAAATTGGTGTTCAGGTACTTGATGACGAAACTTATAAACTTGTTAACAGAGGCCACACACTAAATGATGTAATTGAAGCAACAAAGATAGCAAAAAACGCAGGCTACAAAATATGTTATCACATGATGCCAGGTCTGTTTTCTGATAAACAAAAAGATTTAGAATACTTCAAGAAACTTTTTGAGGACGAAAATTTCAGACCTGACATGTTAAAAATATATCCTACACTAGTACTTCCTAACACGGGCCTTTACAATATGTGGAAAAAAGGCCTCTACAAGCCTTACACAAACAATGATGTTATTCAATTACTCGTAGAGATCAAAAAAATTATCCCAAAATATGTAAGAATCATGCGTGTTCAAAGAGACATTCCTGCAAAAATGATTGCAGCTGGCCCAACCATAAGCAATGCAAGAGAGCTAGCACTGAAAATACTCAAAGCACAAGGATTGAAATGCAAGTGTATTAGATGTAGGGAACTAGGAATAAGGCAAATGTATAACGAAAGCCCAAAGACAGACTTTGAACTGAAGATTGACAAATATAATGCTAGTGGTTCAACAGAATATTTCATATCGTATGAAGCATCAGATGAAACACTTGCAGGATTCATTAGACTAAGAGATGTTAAAGAATCACACAGGAATGAACTATTAGATTCCATGGTTGTCAGAGAATTACATGTTTATGGCACACAGATACCTCTCTCTAGTAAAAATACAGCCAACGAAGACTATTTAGGAAATTCTTTTGTTGCGCAACACAAAGGACTTGGTAAAAATCTGTTAAAAAAAGCAGAAGAAATAGCATTAGAAAAAGGAAAAGAAAAAATAGCGATAATATCTGGCATAGGAGTCAGAGAGTATTACAGAAAATTAGGCTATGAGTTAGTTGGTCCTTACATGGTAAAAAACCTTCGTTAACATTACATTACGATTCTTCAAAATACTCGATAGCCTAAACACTCATTTAAACTTATGTCCATATAATACAAAACATGTATTCTGAAAAAGTCCTTATGCTTCTTAAAAGTATTGGAGCTGAAGAGCTAGACCTAATAGAAATCAAGTATAAAGGAACTTCAATCAAAGGAATTATAATGCCAAACAATACAAAGAATCAAGACTCTCTGATACTAAAATTGTCATCAGGCTATAATGTAGGTTTAGATATCGAGTTTATAAAAGAGATGAAGTTAATTAGAAAAAACGAAAAAAGGTCTACATCAAATAAAGATGAACAACAAACGCAAGATTATCCACAAAACACGTTCAAAGATAATACAGAATATGTTTCAATTTTAGGATGTGGAGGCACCATTGCGTCTAAGGTAGAATACCTGACTGGTGCTGCTTTTCCTTCTTTCTCGCCAAACGAGTTATTAAAAGATTTTCCTGAACTAAGTTATCATTCTCCAATCAAATCAAAACTCCTTTTTTCTTTGTTGTCTGAAGACATGCAAGTAGAACACTGGAAAATCATGGCAAACGAAATCTACAATGAAGCAAAAAATAATGAGTGCAAAGGTATTGTGTTGATGCACGGAACAGACACAATGGCATTTACAGCTTCTGCACTTTCTTTCATGATAAAAAATTTACCTTTTCCAGTTGTGCTTGTTGGAGCTCAGAGATCAAGTGACAGAGGATCAAGCGATAACAAGCTAAATTTGCTCTCTGCCATTCTAACTGCAGAATCTGAAATAGCTGAAGTACTCGTATGTATGCATCACGATCTCAACGATAAATACTGCGCTCTTCACTATGGCACCAGGGTAAGGAAAATGCATACAAGTAGACGAGACGCGTTCAAATCAATTAACACTCAGCCTCTAGCATTAGTTGATTATGGCAAAAAAGAAATAAAGTTTAATTATGAGAATTATAACAAAAAATCACAAAATCTAAGAAGTAAAGTCGAATTGAAATCTGATTTAAATGATAACGTTGCACTCATATACACTCATCCTGGAATTAAGAAAAAACTCTTTAAATTTCTCAGTTCCTATGATGGAGTAGTCATAGCAGGTACAGGATTAGGACATTTGCCTGTGAATCCATTCAACGATAAATTTGGCGTATCTCTGTTACAAGAGGTAAAAGAACTCATATCCTCTGGAATTCCTGTTGTAATGGCACCTCAAACAATATATGGGAGAATCAACATGAACGTTTATTCAACTGGAAGAATACTTATAGAAGCTGGTGTGATAGGCAATTTATGTGACTGGACACCTGAAACTGCAATGGTAAAACTCATGTGGGTGCTGGGTCAAAAAGAATACAAAGGTAACATGAAAAAAATAAAGGAAGTAATGGAAACAAACATCACTCACGAGATTACTGAAAGATCAGAGATATAGGCAATTTGTAAAATCATGCTAATTTTTTAAATTCATCTATTTGTTATATTTAATCAAATTTTAAATGGTGATCAGTTTCATGGAAATACCTGTAAACAATGAAAGCCATTTCCGTGAAAAAGATAAAGCAAACTATGTATTTGTAACTTCAGGGAGTAACCCTGAGGAAGGAATAATCGAAGCTGACATTATACAGTTTAAGAGCTGGATTAAATTACTTGCTCAGATCTATGGTTACCATTCAATTCACGAAACAAGGTTCAATGAATGTAAATCTTATGCACAAGAACACGGATTAAACTTGACTGATGAGCAGATATCTAAGTTTGTTGTTTATGAAAACATTAACAATGTCAGATATGCCAATCTTGTCATATCATTGCTAGAAATACCTTCAATTAAAACAGGTTTTTTAACAGAAATAGCAGCATATGATGCTGTGTCAAAATTACCAACAAGGATACCTGTTATTGCTTTGATTCCTGAATCTAAAACGCATAATCATCAACAAGGCTCTGCATACGTAATTGAATATAGTGATGGAACTAAAGAAGTTAAATACACGAACAGAGGCAGAAATATTTCTTTAATGTACGATGGCGTTGTAGACAAATATATTTATTACAACGATAGATTACTTGTTGATTCTTCTGAGCAACGCAGCCTCGTAATTTTTTCTGCCTTGCAACAACTCAATAGAGTATTGGCAGACTTACCTCATTCATCAACCATTCTTCATAGGTTTTCATCAACAATCAGCAGTATGAATGCATACATTTTAATTGACGAATTTTTACAATTTTTGAAAAATACTCAACTAACTTTGGACGAAGATAATATAAAAATGATCAAATCTTTTATCAATGAAGAAAAAAGAACTGAGTTAAAATCGGCTATATCAAAAATCTATGAGTATTTAATTGCTAATCAAATTATTGAATCGCCTTTATCAAAATTGATAAGTGGTAAAGAGATAGTGAAAAAACTTGACTACTGGCAGAATGTAGACATTGATAATGAATCCATGGGATACATTCAAGAAATATTAGAGTTCAACAAAAAGTATGAAAGAAACATGAACGCATTCATTATAGGATCCATAACAAACGTTAAAGAGCATGACTTCGGTAATCATTTAGATTTGAAAATGAACATAGTAAACATGCTGTATGAAAAGTTTGGTATCAATGCATCATTCGCATTGCTTGATAACGAAGCAGGTCTTTCTAATTTCTCAAAAGAATTGATGCCTTATGTCTGTTACTTAATTGATCAATATTCAGTAGAAAACGCAGGTCTCTTAATAACACTTTACGGAGATTCTCTAGGCACAGGATTGGAATTGGCACGGGCATTTATAACAAAAACTCCAGTAATACTGGTTCATTCAAAAGAAGAACAAGAAAAAATTCCTCACTTAATTACAGGTTTATCTAATATAATTGCGACTATTTCATATTCTCAAGAATATACAAACAAACAAATCATAGAAGAACTAGAAAAAGTTGTAACTTCATTACGTGAAAATAACTATATTAATAGAGTTGATAAAAAGCCATCTATTAGAATACCTAGCTCTTCAAAAATAAAAATTGAAGTTGATCAAAACCTTACTGAAATAGTAAATAATTCATTTTCAGATCAATTTACTAATTTAGCTAAAAAACAAATACTTGAATCAATCAAGTTCAAAACAACTAAACCTAATCTAAATCAAATTGTTAAAAAAGTCTATTACTTAAAACAGTCTTAACCTATAATGTTGCAAGCGATTCTTCTAAACTCTGTTGTGCCTTGATTTTCATTTCTGACAGAATAACTTTTGCTTCTTGCGGTATTGATTTGTCCTTTAATGTGTTTGAAGCATAGTCTATGAATTCATGATAATGTTTAAGAGGATTTTTACACCTTGTACCCCAATCAAATACAGCGCACTTCATGTTTTTGCCTAACCATGTTCCATAAGTTTTTAGAGTATAGTCATACGTTTCTTGCGGCATAATTGAGTCTTTCTCTAAAAATCTTAAGTCTGTACCGTCCTCCATTAGAGTAAATAACTGCTCTGTAACAAACAAATTAATTTTTGATTGTTTAAATATAGATTTTAATCTCTGTTCAAACTCACCCAATTTACATGCGCCTGTTGTACTACACGCCAAACTAAATACATGTATTTCATCTAAAACATAATTTTTTTCAAGCAATGATGATTGAAGAGATAGTATACCTTTGGTTATTGTTGCTCCTGTAGCAATAGTATCACCTATAAAGATTATTGCGTTATTAGGAAGAGACTCGTAGTTTTCATACGAAATTTTAGCTATGAATTGACCAACAGAACCTTCTACTCTTGCTCTCTGAATACCTATGAAACATTGGGGTAACGCATAATCAAATATTGCTTTAAAGCCGTGATTTAGATAATAATATAATCCACCAGCAAGAAAAACTAGTTCAGTCATAGCTTGTTTTTTCTTATTTTTTAATAATCCCAAGCCAGAAATGACGTTGAAGAAATTTTTACTAACTTCTTTCATTTTTTCTTGTAATTCTTTACCTGCTAAATAAGGACTGTATAGAATATCTCTACTCGCTTGAGAACACATAATATAAGTAGAAGAAGGTAATTGTAATTTACTGAAAAGCGCTTTTGATGGTTTGTAAACGCGTATACCATTAGTATCAAATACTTTTTCAAAATCAATTACAGAAACCATAAAGAAAAATTAAGAAAGTAAATTATTTAATGGTATTTAATCACTTGGCACTTGACACACATCTCTGATACGTATCAGGATACGTCGTTTTGTCAATCTGCATACATAAAGTTTCATTTTTCGTTCTGAACGCACTCGTTATCAGACAGTTATGTTTCCATTCGGTTATTTCTATAGCAATACATTTGTTCGCATCTAATTCTTTATCGCCATATACGATATTCCCATAACATCTCGTCTTTTCAGTTAAAGTCTCAACGTAATTGCAGATTGTAGGATCATTCAATCCATATGCAACTTTAGTTATACAAGGTATTCTGTCCATTCTTATTGAAATGTTTAAACACGCATTTACATCGTTATTTGTTAAGGCATACTTTAGATAGCATTCGTTGACATAGTCTACTTTCCTGTTATGAGGCGCATAGACATTATCACACAAATGTGACTTTTTTTGGTTTATTACTGTTCTAATATAGCAGTCTTTATGGAGTAATGTTGATGAATCGATCATGTTACAGAACTGCATATTGTTAGACAAATTAGCAGCAATATCATAGCAGTTGTATCTCTTTTTGAGATCCTTTATACCGGCACAGTAATCATCACCTGATGTCAATGTCAAACACGCCTTATTAGTTTCTTCGTTGCTGATCAAATCACAAGTTAGTATGTTATTTGACTTTACAGCAAAATCAATAAGGCAAAGCTCATCATTTTCGCATAAAACAGAATTATTCAGTTCTAAGCTAAGACATCTGTTAATCTGAGCCACGTTATCATAGGCATAACATTTTGAACTAATTTGTTGAGAGCATTTTCTTAGAAGTGCTAAATCAGATATCCTTTTACAAAAAGACGAATCATTGAATTTTACAGCAACCAAAAAGTAACATTCTTGTCTTCTGCCACTGTCTCTGATCTCAAAGCATAATTCAGAACTATTTTTTGATATTTGTGCTAATTCACTATAGCACTTGTCTGTGACATCAGAAGAAACAATCTTTTTACAAATTGAAAAATCGTTCATTGTTTTTGCTTTGTTCAAATAACACTCATCTCTTTCAATTTCATTCAAAAGTTTACAGTTATCTAATGATATATTATTTGTATCGAAATTAGAGAGATTTGTATCTTTAACAGAGGTATCATTAGTTTGTAAGAATTTAGAATCTGTATCGTTCTTCTTTTCTTGTACAGTAATAACTTCTCTACTCTTTTGGTTTTCAGCAACACAACCAGAAATCAATATAGATATTACTATAACTATAACAATACTTAAATAAAAATAACATAATTTTTTTGTAGAATGTCTAATCATATCATATCACGTATAAGGAACTCCAATCACAACACATACTAAATAGAATATTACGTTAATAAACATTAAATTTTTTGTTAGTTGTCGGAATTTTTCGAGTTTTTCTAAGTCATCAACGTTTAGATTTATAGAATAAAGATATAAATAGCCGAGAGTTATAACCAATACAATAGAAATTAATACATTTATTGAATTTAAAGGTTCTATCAGAATAATTGCAGAAACAAATAGGTTAATCAATGCAATCAAAAGTGAAGTTGCAATAAACCAAAAAGCCAACCTATATGAATTTTGTGCTCCAAGTACAATAGGCAATGTTTTGCTTTTTCTTGTTTTTTTGTCACCTTCCATGTCCTGAATAGATTTGATAATCTCACGGCTTAACCCAACAAGAAAAGCAATCACGAATAAAAGTTTCTGAGCTGTGGTTATGTTTAACGCAACAATACCAGAGTAAGCAAAAGGGATCGCCATAGTAAATGCAATGTATGCATTTCCAATTACATACATGTCTTTTAAAAAAAAACTGTAAAGGATAGAAAAAATATGAAATATAAGGCAAATTCCTAAAACGAATAACAAGTAAGGTGTGCTTAGAGCCAGATACATACCTGCAAGAAATAACAATAATAAGATTACGTTAATTACTCTAATTACCAATTTAGCTTCTTCAAGTGTAATTAAATTATTAGCTAATGGCCTATCTTTTCGCTTATTTTCAATATCTGTTCTAATATCAACAAGGTCATTTAATCCAAAAGAATACAATGTTATAAAAAAAGGTATTGCAACAAAAATAGCTATTACATCTGTAGAAATAGACAAAAACCCGGCTTTGAAATTTTCTGCCAAACCAATGAGTATAACAAGAGCAACTATTATAGCATGGTCGATTCTTAAAAATTCAAATACAGAAAGTAACTTTTTATCCATATACAAATTTCGTATAGTATGTTTTAATGCTTATCGATTTAATTGTTCAATCAAAAGTTCCTATAACTTCTTCAAAAGTGTGTATATTGTGTTTTCTTCCATTTTTTACTAACCATAACAAAGCTTCAATTGCACCTTTTGCAAATTCACTTCTGCTATACATTAAAGTTTCTAATGTTAACCTTCCGTGTTGACCTACTACACGAAGTTCGTGCATTCCAACAGTTCCTCCTAAACGCAAAACAGAAACATCTAATTCATTAGGATCTTTAGTTCTTATCTCATCATGCCAAAAGTTGACACGTAAATTACTTTTCTCTGAAATAATATTTTTTATAATTTTTTTTGCGGTACCAGAAGGGCTATCTTTTTTCATAACATGATGTTCATCAACTAATCCAAAATTATAATCAAATTTAGATAACTTCTTTGCAATTATTCTTGATAAATAAATTTGCAAATTAACTAGAATAGAAAAGTTTGGAGAGTGCAGTAAAGACATATTCGAATTAGTAACTAATTGTTTTATTTCTGCTAACTGTTGATCGTGAATTCCTGTGGTACCACTTACTACATAGAAGGTTTCAGTTGATTTTGCGGTTTCTGTAATTTTTCTCAAGGTATTAATAAATACTTCAGGTGTAGTAAAATCAATAAGAGCATTAACATTCTGAAAATTACATGAATGAAGATCACATAACTTAACTCCGTTTTTTTCTCCATAACTTCTACTACAAATACCAAATTCAACTCTAATCTTACTATGATAACTTTTTTGAATTTCATCAAAAACTGCACTACCCATCTTTCCAGTTATACCAGAAATTGCGATTTTGAGTTCATTCATAGAAATCACATTTTTTCTATTTATGAAATTAATATATAAAATTATGTAAAAATTAGATTAAATAAGAGAAATTTATTGGCATTTTTTAACCATTATTGCCTTTTTTTCTGTAATTAATTAAGAATTAATACGTACATAAAGTAAACATAAAATTTTAATTACTATATATATTAAGTATTGGATATTATGAACTCAGAAGAAAATGTAGGCAAAAACCTTGATGCTGATGAAGTTAGTGCAGGTATCGTTATATTCTCAAGAAATTTAATTGAAAACAGATTAGCTTTTCTCGTTTTAGTTCACAGAGACGGTCATTATGATTTTCCGAAAGGTCATGTTGAACCTAACGAAACTACTTTAGATGCAGCAATAAGAGAAACCAAAGAAGAAACAGGTATAACAAACTTTACGATACTAAATAAAGATCAGCCATTAGAAATTTCTTATTCTTTTAAAAAAAACAACAAACTAATAAAAAAAAAGGTTGTGTTTTACGTAGGTGAGATTAATACCACTGTTGATCAAGTAAAAATCTCAAGTGAACATTTTGGTTACAAATGGATTGATTATCATCAACTTATTGATGAATTAAAATACAAAGAGCAAAAAGAATTATTGAAAAAGACCTGTAAGTTAGTAAAAAATTACGACTTTTATTTTAACACTGACAAAAAAAGACAGTGACTTATAAACACCTTTAAGGCCCTACAAAGCCGCATTTACCACAAACGTATTCGACAACTTTTTTTCTACAATTTTGACATCTTATTATTTCTTCATCACCACAATCAGGACATTTAAAATGTGAATAAATAATTGCATGTCTTCCGCAACACGTACAGTTTTTTTTCATATATAATCACAACAACATAACGACATAAGGCATAAATATTATGTCAGCAGCAACTGCCTTTCCCGCGCCGAAGCGCAGTACTGGAGCAGTCGTGAAGCTGCTTAACTTCCGAGTTCGGAATGGGATCGGGTGTTTCCAGCTTCCTATGGCCGCTGACAGAAAATTGTTTATAAAGAAACATTTTTAAGTGTTTGTGCTTTTTCGAATAAAAATAGTTCTTCTGCCTTGAACTATATATGTCCCATAGTTAAATGAGTTTATGACGCGCCACAAATATCGATATTCGAGTTCATGAATCTTATTTTCCAAATCTTTTAATGACCATGATTTTTTTATCCTGATGGCTTTCTGGAAGATTATCGGACCTGTGTCCATACCTTCGTCAACAAAATGAATAGTGATACCAGTTACTTTGACACCGTAATTGTATGCGTCTGAAATTCCATTCTTACCAGGAAAAGATGGTAGTAAAGATGGATGTAAATTAATGATTCTATACTTGTATTTGTTTAAAAGTTCTCTACTTTTAATAATTCTCATGTAACCTGCTAAAACTACAATATCAGGACAGTAAGAATCTATAACATTAAATAATCTATCTTCATAGGCTTCTCTACTTTTAAACGAGTTGAAGTCCAAAACTTCGACTTTTATTCCATGATTATTTGCCCTCTGAATAGCATAGGCTTGAGGGTTATCTGTAATGAGTGCTAAAACCTTTATGTTTATTCCTTCTTCCGATTTCCTAACTATGGCTTCAAAATTGCTACCTGATCCTGAAGCCAGTACTACAATGTTGACCATAAATATCTATGAGAATTCATTATTTTTTAATAATGTGTCTTGTTTGATTAAATAGAGAGTTCATCGATTCTCTGATAAGGTTGAGGTATACAATATTTAATGTCTTTATACTGTTTCTTTTTGTATAACTTCATTCCGGCCAAAGCAATCATGCCGCCTTGGTCAGCATTCAAACTATCATCAGGCACATAAAGTCTTGCTTCGTGATCATCACACATTAGTCTAAGCATCTCTCTAAGTTTTCGGTTTAGTGCTACTCCACCACACAATAATAGTTCTTTTTTCTGAGTAAGTGCTAAGGCTCTCTCTGTTGCTTCCACAGTCATTGCAAAAGCTGTATGCATCACACTTTTACAAATATCTTTAACATCTAACTTTTTGTCTTTATACATTTTGATTGCATGCGTATAAAGGCCTGAAAATGCCATGTTCATTCCTATGACTGTATAAGGCATATAATGATATTTTCCAGTTTCACTAAGCTTTTCTACCATGCTGCCATGGGAAGGATATATTGATAAAGCTCTTGCGAGAGAATCGAATAAGTTTCCTATGCCCATGTCCACTGTTTCGCCTAAGACATGAAAGCGCTCTTTGCCTGTTTTCTCGTAATAAGGTAAGATTATTTGAGAATTAGCACCTGAAAGGTAGAGTACCAATGGCTGCTCAACTGCCAAAGTTATTCTTCCTGCTTCGATGTGAGCATGTGCGTGATTAACAGGCACTATCGGTTTGTTGTAATAAAAAGCAAATTTTCTAGCAATCGAACAAGAAATTTTCAAGCAGTTTCCTATTCCAGGTCCCTGAGAAAAAGCAAACACGTCTATGTCTTCCAAAGACAGTGACGCTTTATCAAGAGCTCGCTGTAAAACAGTGTGTGCTTCAGAAGCCATAAACAAAGCAGATTTCCACGGGATTATACCTTCACTTGGTTTTTCAGGATTGTACTTTGAAAATTCATTAGCAAGTAAATTAAAATCTTGATCACAGATGCCTATACCAAAAGTATGTGCAGTACTCTCTATACCTAAACAGTATTTGTTACTCATCATTAAGATAATCAGTAAAACTATTTAACAAATTATCATTATGCGATAATGAAAAAACATTATTCTTACACCAGAATAAGATATCTGTTCGGCATAGTTAATATATGACAAGCCATCCTTTTCGTGAGATTAACAAATCGAGTGTTACACTTATACATCTATTTTTTTGATTACTTTTAGGCTTTTTTAAATATCGCTCAACACGATCCAGTATGTATATATTGCTTAAACCCTCCATTCAATACATACTATGATTATATAGGCACGTTATAGTAAAAAGTATTTGTTTTGATCTGTAAATTCTCGTCTAATATCAGTCAATAAGTATCTCGCAGAAAATGGGAAATTTTTTGTTCTTTCTTCTACAAAGTAAAGAATACAACCTAATCGTTATTTAAAACATCTTAAAACACGCCGTATTAAAGGTTCAACGAAACCTCAAGACCAGGATAAGCACCTATAGTTTTTAAACCAGTCATTTCTTCAATCCTTTTGGTTTCCTTCTCTATTCCTTTTCTGAACATTGACATGCCTAGATGATAAAGAATTGCCAATTTTGGTTTTGAGATATTCAAAATCTTAATCGTATCGTTTGTTGAAAGATGGTCAGGAATGTTGTCGTTCTCAGGTTTAAGATTATTGATAATTAATATATCACAACCCTTGAACTGATCAGCTAAACCATCAAAATACTCAGTATCAGATGTGTAACCGATTTTTTTCCCCATAATGTCAATAACAAACCCAAAACCCGAATATTCATCATGCCTCATTTTTGTTAGTCGTATATTGTATTTGTTTGCCAATAAGTGTTCTTTACCAGATTCTCCAACAATACATTCTGCTTTCATGGCATGGTATCTAGATAAATATTTGTCATATCTTTCATCACCAATTAGAACGTTCTTACTTGCAAGAATGATTGGTTTTTTACGAGCAATGAAATCACATGCCTCCAAATATCTCAGTAAATCATTCACATGGTCCAAATGGTTATGAGATACAATTATTGCCATTACTTTTTTTATGTCCAACTTGAATTTGGTAAAATAATCGAAAGATTGTATTCCTGGTTCACAGACTATGAT
>JAOAJI010000049.1 GCA_026414265.1 Microcaldota archaeon | reverse complement strand
AAAGAAAAGAAAAACCGCTAAGAACGTAAAGAAAACCTTAGCGACCTTTGGGGTTAAAGAAAAAAAAAAACCGCCAAGAACGCAAAGAAAACCTTAGCGTACTTTGCGGTTAAAAAAAGAAAAACTGCTAAGGACACAAAGAAAACTTAGCGAACTTTGCGGTTTAAAAAAGAAAAACCGCTAAGAGAGTTTATATCACCCTCTCAGCGGTTTGGATGAAAGACTAGCTTAAGTCCGCGAAAAATGTGTTTGAATAATGGACCATATCAAAATTCTCATCGTATGTAATTAATGAAGAAAAGAGAGATTTATTTTGATAACTGCTTAACTTCATCTGATTTGTAGTGGATATTATGAACTCGAACGATAATGCACTATCAAGATTGATTGGAACTAAATTCGATTTTACTGCAACTACATCCAGGTCTGGTAATTCGTTACCAATCGGATTTACTAATGTTATCAAAGAGATTAATTCACCATTTTTCTCTTTAACTGGATCAATCATAGAAGCTACTGTAAGCGGAAGCAGATTGACAGTCAATTTATCCTGAAGCAGATTCACATTATTCAACCTGACACCAACTTTGGAATCCGGTACAATTTTTAAGGATGAATTTACAGAATCTACAGTAACATAAGGATAGGCAAGTGAAATCAAGTGATTATAGAGTGATTGATTTTTAGGTTTTACATCGTTCCAGATTTGCTTTAAAGTATCCACTGAATTTATTACAGAAGAAATTTTAGCAGACATTCTGAATTTAGTTGTTCTTACCTGGTAATCTTCAGTTTCAGGTAAAGTATAAGATGCAGGTTTTTGAACCAATATATTTTTCCCGTTTCGTTGACGGAACACGGCATTACCAAAGGAACCTTTGATATTACCAAACAGAGGTTTTTTTAATTCGGCCATTGTAATACTCCTTATAAAAATTGATTAAAAGTTCTTTGACATTTTGGTTTAATAGGCGCTTTTAAGGGGGCGGACGGATAAGTCTTGATAGATTCAATAAAGTATAATAAACAGGGACAGAAAGGGGGTAGAATAAGAGAAGCGAGTTTTCAGTGAGTCTTAAGTGAGTCTTAAGCGAATTTATACCCGGCTTCAATTCCACTTTTCTAATATTTAGAATAAGATATAAAAAATTCATAACCATGTTTATTATTTATTACATAAATTTAAACGAACATTTTTAGTAATTATTTCCATATACGATTATTAGATATAAAAGAATCTAAAATGGAAATTTTTGTTAGCAGAAGTCGTTTAAACAGTAAGTAAAATATTTACGGACTTTATGGGGGAAACTTGAGCAAAGAAGAACAAGTACAAATATTGACCTATTCCGCTAAGTTTATAAGGAAGGACAAGTTCAATGCAATTTATTATTGCACTAAATGGAACGGGTCGAATGGAATTTATTTTGGTGCAAAAGAACCTGAAGATTTTGTAATGGAGGTATTGGCAGAAATTTGTGAGGGTAGGAGAAAGTGTTACCTGGATGACTATAGGGTTTTTAAGTACTCTGTCTATTTTTATCTTGAGAAGAAAATGCTTACTTATTTCGGGTATCGCAAAAAGAAAAAGAATGATGAGAGCAATAGTGGCAATGTATTTCCGTTAAATGATGATAATGTTTTGAAATATGATAATGAAATGTTGAGTTCATGTTCCGATTTAGGAAGCGAAGATTTTGTAGCAGATTTAGAGAGAGAGGAATTGATTGAACGGGTGATAGGGTTATTTGATCCGAACGAAGAGGTGGAAGAGATTGCTGTATTAGAGGAGATTTTCGAGGGGAAAAAAAGGAGGGAGATAGCGGAGGATCTGGGTATAAAGGAAGAGGAAGTGACTGTGATTCAGAAAAGGATTCAAAGAAGGATTAATAGAAGAATCGATTCAATAAAAAAAGATGAGTTAAAAAATGTTAAATACAATTAAAAACTTTACAAAATTTTATTTTGATCCTGAAATATTAACAGAGGAAGAGGCAAAGGAAGAACTTAGAGAGATGGGGGTGGATGTTGAAAGGATTGAACAAATGTTTAGTGAGTTTTTAAGAAAGTTAGAAGCAGAAAAAAGGTTTTTAGAGGGAGAGATTAAAAAAGAAAATTTTGAGAAAGATTTGGAAGAATTCAGACAAACTTTAACGGGTGAAGTGGCGAATGAAACTGGGAATATTAATAGGTTGGCGGCAAGGAATGGAGAGGGAAAAATTGAAGCAGGTGGTGATGAGGAATTGTTGGATTTTTTGAAGAAAAAAAATGAACAGAGAGAAAAGAACGATAATTCTTAATACTGTTCAAGGATAAAAAAGTAACCGCCCAGGACGCAAAGTCATTCTGAGCATGCTTTAGCATGCGAAGAATCTCAGCAAATAATGATTTAAGAAAAGAAAAACCGCAAAGAGCGCAAAGAGTTAATGTAAAAAATGAAACCGCCAAGAACCCAAAGAAAACCTTAGCGAACTTTGCGGTTAAAAAAAAGAAAAACCACCAAGGACGCAAAGAAATCCTTCGCGAACTTTGCGGTTAAAGAAAAGAAAAACCGCTAAGAACGCAAAGTCATTCTGAGCCACAATAGTGGCGAAGAATCTCTGATAATTTTGCGGTTAAGTAAAATAGAAACAAAAATGAATCCATTAGAGAATGCGATTAAATTAATTGAAAAGTATTGTTATGAGTCGCCACAAGAATTGGATCTGTTGAAGCTTCTCTATGCAGAAGATCTAAAATTAAAGGAAGAGCCATTAAACGATTGTGAAGGAAAGATTCTGTTTGATAACGAAATGGGACTAATCACATTAAACAATAAGATTAAAGATGAAAGACAAAAACGATTTACATTAGCACACGAAATGGGTCATTTTTTTAACGAAAAACATTTAATTGAATTAAAAAAAAATAATTATACATGTGGATTTGAAGAATTCTATGGACTTAACAAATCCAAAAGATGGGAAAATAAAGCAAACGAATTTGCAGCGGAATTATTAATGCACAAACCATGGTTTCAAAGTTTTACAAAAAACAAACTCCCGGGCATGGAATTAATACAAGAAACATCTGAATACTTTAAAGTTTCCCTTACTGCAACTGCATTAAGATATGTTTTTATAGGACAATATCCGACAGCAATAATAATGAGTAAAGATGGCAAAGTTTTATGGAGTGCTATCAATGAATATTTCCCATTAAAATGGATACCAGTAGGTTACAAAGTCAGGAAAGAATCCGCTGCATATGATTATTTTGATTGTAAAGAAGTCCAAAAATGTAAGGATTTGATTCCGGCCTATACATGGTTCTCTGATGATTTTAAGTGTCCGAGAGATCTATATTTTTATGAGCAGAATTTTGTAATGTACAATTATGACTGTGTTTTGACGATGCTGTGGGAGTGGGAAGGGTAAAATAGGTTGACTTTTTATAATTCGAAAAGTTGAGTTACAATAGAGGGATAATGAAAAAAATAATCCGCTTTGATTTAATAAGGAAAAACAGGACTGAAATAGAATAGAATTTTTATTATGTGATCTGGAGAATGATATTTTAAATCATATAAAAATTATGCATATCAAAATTATTTATTAAATAACCTTTAAATATCTTAATAATATTTTAAAAATAATCTCTAAATAAGCTCGTGAAATTATATTTTAGAAGTTTAAGAGTGATTACAATATCTATATTACGAAACATTCAGATTATTTTGCAGGATTAATTTGGAATTAAAATTACTTAGAAGAAATACTCTTGTAAAAAATTCTTTATACAACTTTACTATTCAATTTTTTAATTATATAGTTCC
>JAOAJI010000048.1 GCA_026414265.1 Microcaldota archaeon | reverse complement strand
GCTGATGGTAGTAGGACTAAATCCTGCAAGAGTAGGTCAGCACCAACTTTCAAACAAAACCCTGACAGCAATGTCAGGGTTTTTTGTTTTTTGAAAGGGGTGTAAAAAGTGAATGTGATACGTATGATGTTTGTTTTTTATTTGATAGAAGTAACATCTTCTTCTAATCTAATAATGTATTATTGCATAACCAAACTTTTTGGGAGATATACGAAACAAGTATACACAAAAAAAAATAATATTGCGTATATCTGTGCGTTGCTGTGAAATGCTTCGCTTCGCTTCTCGGCACATAAAGCAAAAAATTTTTGCAGGTATAAATTTTCTTATTTACATTTGTAGGTGGAAAAAATAAGCAGATTGACAAAATTGCTTTGCAGCCAACTTCGTTGGCCGCTACGAAGCTTCATCAATCCGCCCCTATTATGTGAAATTATAGAAACATAAAACACATATTATTAGATGGATTACATTAGAAAACAGATTGATCAACGAATTGACTTCTTACAGACAGTAGGCGACAAAAACGCCTTGAAACAACACTTTCAAGCAAGGTTTGAATATGTGTTGGTTTACTTGTTAGCCTTTCTTTGGAACAAGAACTTAGAGAAACTTGACTTCGAAGACAAGGAATTTGTATTTCAGTTAATTATCAAACCAACAGTTGGAAGTATAGTCAGCATTTGCCGAAAACTTGACATAGATAAAGAAATTTTCAAAAAGAGTAAATTAAGCCAAGCATTAGACAAGTATCCAACTATTAGGAATGAATTGCTTGGACATGGTTTTGTTTATGAAGATGCACCTGATAAGGTACTTTCAGTTTTACAAGATCTATACAATTCGGTTTTAGCAGCGGATTTACCAATACTAAAAGATAATGTAGATTTAGTATATGTAACTAACTTTGACAATATTAACTATAAGGGTATTTTATACAAAAGTGACGGAGCAAGTTACATACATTGGAGTTGTCCAAAGACTATTACATCATTTAAAATAAATAATTTGTATGCAAGTACAGGATTGAATGTATATTTCAGACTTTCCCCTTTTATTGAAATCACATCTTTTGGTAAAGAACTTTACTTTTTCAATAGTATTGATGAAAAACTTCTCGGAAAAGTGAAATATAACCGTTTACTTGAAACTGGAACCTACTATAAAGAATGGAATGAGCTATGTGAATTAGATGTAACAAATGATGGAATAAAGGTAAAAAGCCATAATGGTACAATTCGTAATGTTTACGAAAACAACTATCGTAAATACATTGATATAGGCATTAAAGGTAAGTTAAAAAATTTTCTAATTAAAAATAATGCTTCTGTTTGTGCTACTGTTTGGGGACACGGGGGCGTTGGTAAAACAGCTACAATCCAAAGTCTTTGTGAAGATTTGGCTAACGATGAAAAGAAATTCTTTGATTACATTGTATTTCTCTCTGCAAAAGATAGACGATACGATTATTACACAGGTAAAATCGAAGAAATTAATGATAGAATTGCCACCTTTACAGACTTAATAAAAGGAGTGAATAAAATAATTTTTAATATAGATAGCGATGATCCTACCTCAATTATTCAAATTGATGGAAAGAAAATCTTTTTAGTGATTGATGACTTTGAGACTTTCCCTAAAGAAGAAAAAGACAAAATTGAAGAATTTATCTCTGCACTAAATACAAATAATCATAAAGTAATTATCACAACACGAGCATCAAATATTACCATAGGACAGGAATTCCAAACTAACGAATTATCTGAGCAGGAGACAGTAAAGTTCTTATTAGAAGTAATAAAAAACGAAGAGATCGGTAATGAAGAAGTGATTAAGCGTCAATTGGAAAATGCTGATAATTGTCAAAAGCTATTTGAGATTACAAGTGGAAGACCCTTGTTTATTTTTCAATTTGCTTTTATACTTGGGCAACGCGGCTTAAAAGATGCTTTAAATTTCAAAATCAATGAAGGTGAAACTGCTATTAGTTTTCTATTTGGAAGAATTTACGACTATTTATCACCAAAAGCTAAAGACCTTTTTGTAGTACTTAGTCTATTGGTAACCAAAGATGATCTAAGCAATGTAATTGAAAAAGCACAATATATTTTAAACCTTGAAAACGATGCTGATACCTTCAACTCAGCTGTAAATGAGTTAGTAAAACTTAAAATTTTAAAAATTGACGATGAGCGTAAGTATTTTGAAATATACTCGAAAGAGATATTTCAAATTATGTCAGATTATTATGAAAAACGACCATACAAACAACAAAGAAGAATCTGGGAACAAAGAAGGAATCAAGTAAATAGAGATAGATCTCTGGATGTAGAGCATTCGCTTTTACTCACAGCAAATGCTAATCGATTATCAAAGAATGAAATTGAAGTTATAGATAGCTATAAGCAGATTTTAAACAGAACTACTAGCCCCTTAAATGTTAAACTGCAAGCTATTTTAAATTTAGCAGCATATCTCGTTGATAGAGGAAAAAAAGATCAAGCACTTAATTACTTGGATGATTACAATTATCATTTTAATAAGAATGTAGCAAAAGGTTCAAATGAGAAGTTATATTATGCAACGTATACTAAAATGTGGGCAACATATTATTGGGCTAATGGAACAAGAGAACAAAAAGAAAAAGCTATTTCAATTTTACTAGCATATGCTTCATCTGGTTTTAACTTCAATGAAGATATTGATTTAGAAATCGCTGGTATGCTTTTACAATATCGTTCAATTATTATAATTTCTGATTGGCAAGATTTGAAGGAGAAACGAAAATACAATGAAATTAACATTAGCGAGTTTAATTCTATTCGAAATAAACAAAAACAGGAATGTAAAGATATACATGACAAGCAGGGTATAATGCTATACAATGCTGTAATACAAAAAAAGCTTGAAGATATATCTTCAGGTGCTAGGCAAAATGTAATAGCAGGCTTGTATAACTTTTTGGAAGTTCTTGTTAGACTTAATAAAGTGGATTTAGCATTGAAGATTTGTGACTACGTTATAAATTGTGCACCTAAAAATTTTCATTCACAATTTAAAAAGAAGCAAGAATGGTTTAACCGCATACTTTATAAAAATAAAAAAATACAAAACATAACTCAAATTCCATAACAAGTAATAAACTAAGCTAACTAGGCTTTAAATTGAAGGAAGCAATGAACAAAAATAATGAACAAATGCACACAACAGCGGTTTGGCGTTATGGTGGGTGTAGTGATTCCTTCAACAGTTTTGTAGTAGGTTCAAGTACGGTTTTTCGATTGAACCTTTGTGCTAAAAATCCGCCACCAACACCAAGCCCGAACCTGTGCTGCAAAACACCTTGTGTCGTTCAGCAAGTAAAATAAGTGTAAATTTTTTTTTGTGATATAAGTTTTTTCTGTTACATTTGTATAAGCATGTATTCAGAACCTTCCCGATACTTTTCTTTACTACTTAATATGCTTACAACAACAAAATATACAATAGTCCTATTGATGAGCATTTTATCAATATTGAAAGCAGAATTAAAAGATAGTTTGAAAGTAAATAAAGTTATTATTGCAACTTCTGTTTTTGATTATCTGCCATCGCTAAATTGGAATACCGGTAATTTTAATATCGGGGCAGAAATGTATGTAGGAAAAAACAAATCATTGTCTTTGAATATAGGAATTATTCAGTCGTATGGACCTTCTAATGAATTATTGAGCATTACCTCGCTCTCTACACATGGATGGAGTGTTCAATCTGAAATAAGGTACTATTTCAATAAACATCAGATTGTTCAACCATTAATTTTGTTGTTTTGGCCCCATATATTTCAATTTAACTCCAAGATTCTGAAAAACACGGGTTACTATTTTTCTGTTCACACTGGTTATCAGTTTACAAATCCCCTGCGTCAGGAA
>JAOAJI010000047.1 GCA_026414265.1 Microcaldota archaeon | reverse complement strand
CAATTACATCATATGGCCCGTTTGCCCAATAGCCTAAACTAACATCTTGATAAATAAATTCTATATTAAATTGCTTGTTCAGAACTTTTTGAATATTAGTCACGTTCTTTTTCGCAAAGTTATGTAAATCTAATGACCTTTCTACAGATGTCACTTTTCCTTCTCTAACTATGTTAGCTATAATTGCTGATGAATATCCTGAATTTGAACCTATTTCCAAAACATTTAATCCAGGACGTATTTTAGCCATGTTTATGATCAATAAGTAAACTGAGGTTGGTTGCATGTAAAAATCTTCAATTAAATGTATTTGAGATTCACTGTATGCCTTATCTAAATACTTTAGTGGCACAAAATATTTTCTATCTATTTCTTTAGCAGCATCAATCACTTCTTCGCTTATTGCATTTGCCTTGATAAAATTATTCAACGAATCTATTAGAGCAATGTTGTTAGGATCAATTTTAGCCATGTCTAGTAACCTCATTTTTTCTTACTTTCCATGTTCTGTACGGCAGACGCACCATATTCCGTCTCCCAAATCTTTCTCAACATTTCTTCTATTATTTGTCTTTTCTTTAAATATGATTCTGACATTTGATTGACTTTAGTTACATTTGACGCAAGTGCTGCTTCAACTTTGTTTTCAATTACTTCTTTTTTAAGTTCGATGTCCTTGCCTATAACCTGATCTATTTCTTTTTGCTGTTCTTCAAATTCTTCAACATCACGAGTAGCTTGTTTTAAAGAACTGAATTGTATCGACAATATAGAAATTTCTTTGTTTATTTTTTCAACAGTCTTCAACATATCATCTCTCAAATTAGATAACTCAACTATTTTCTTTTTTAATTCGACGTACTCATGCTCTTTCTTTTTCCACTCAACTAAATTTTTCTTAAATTCTTCCATGTCAACTTTGAGGTCTGTGACTTCACTACTTGCATCGCGTATATCGTTTATCAGCTCAATTTTGTAAAGCTTGATTTCATCCATTAACCTCGAAATCTCTGGTTTTATTTCTGTTAAGTGTAATAAATACTCTTTTAATTTTTCAGTATATTTTTCTTTTTCCTTGACAGCATTATCTAAACCAACCAAAACACTTTCTAAATTTTCGCTTGAAATCCAAGTTAATACTTCATCAGCAAGCTGCTTCATGTTTTCTATTTCCTGTTTTAATATAGATACCTTTTGATTGAGTTCATTTATGTTAGAAATAGAAAATTTTTCCTGGTCGATGTTCAGTATAACAGATGCCTTATTGTATGCGTCTAAAAGTTCGTTTGACAAAGTTTGAAGAGTTGCTATTTTTTTATCGACTTCTGCAACAGATATATTCAAAAACTGTTCATATTTTTTTAATTCATTTCTAATAAGGTAATAATTTTCGATAATTTTCGAAGATTCGATCAAAATTTTTTCCAAATTGTTAAACTTTTCATTATCAAAAAACTGTTTAACTTTATTCAATTCTTCCTGATGCTTAATAACTACTTCTTTTATTTCCATGTATTTTTCCAAATCATTTGAAAGTTGTTCAGTACTTTCTTTTATGTATTTCGCTTCTTCTATCAGAACAGATAGCTCTGTTTTCATTGCATTTATTTTTTGTTCGTTTAAGTCCTTGTCTATTTTTTGAAGCAAATTATTTATATCTTGAGCATGATTTTCTATGTTTGAATAAACATCTTCTGCTCTGTTATAGAGCTGAGAGAGTATTTCAAAAACCTGTTTTTGATAATTTTCTGATTTTTTCTTTATCTTTTCTAAGCGCTCTTCAACTGCTTCAACTTTACTGTTGTCTGTATTGTAAATTAAATCCAATTTTTTTACTAAGTCCTCCAATTGGTTTAACTGCTCAGAAGCTATAACAGCTTGATTTGCCGCACTTTCTGCTTTGAATAAAAGATCTTGCGCAACACTGTCTATCTTTTTCTTTCTACTACTCAATATTTTTTGTTCAGCACCCTTAGCAAGCTTTAAATATGGCCTAGTTAATACATACTCTACTTCGATTAAACCTTCTTTTTCCAATGTCTTTGACCACTCTATAATCGTATCATCTCTCTCGTTTAGTTCTTTTGCTATTGTTTTTACATCTAACTTTTTTTTTGTTATTAGAATGTCTAAAAGCTTGTCTATTTTTGTTGTGATGCCTGAATAATTATCATTAGAGTTCATCAATAAACCTCAATTATACTTAAATATTAGCATACTTTCAAGATATCAATATAATTTGTTAATAATATTATTACCCTCCTATTATCTTATCAATATGCTAACACAGACCATTATTATAATTTTATTTTGATATCTACACTAAATTTTAAAATTCATAAAGTTCATTGAATATTGTATAATTAACAGATAGCAGGTATTGTAATGATAGAACCTGATTCAATAGTAACTAAAATTGAAAAGTCTGCAGTTGAAAGATTCAAAAACGAAAACGATTTACTGAAAAAATTTGGTTCTGATGGTCTTAAAGTTTACAGGTCTATTGAAGAGAATTCCTATATTACAGACATCATAAAAAAGGCTGACTTAGATGAAACCAAGGTCTTCGATATTTTAGAATACATGGAAAGTAAAGGGATGATAGTTGTAACCAACCAAAACCAAAATTATGAAGATAATGAAATAGATGAAGATGAGTACTTATCGGAAACTGAAAGAAAAATCAAAGACAATTTTGGCGAAATAGGTCTAAGAGTTTATTCATTAATAGACGGAGTTAGAACAGCACAAGAGATCATGGAAGAAGCGAACGTAACTGAAGCAGAGCTGATGGAAATTTTAAGTTTCTTAGAAAGAGAAAAGATTATATCACTAGACCAACCTGTTGAAGACAAAACACAAAAAACAGCAACTCAAGCGTCTAAAACGAATATTGCATTAAAAGAAGAAGTTAAAACCAAAGCGCCACCATTAGAAGAACTTGATACCCATGAAGATGAGATATTGGACTCAGACAACTCAGACATCATCCCTATAGATTTACCTTTTAAGTCCACTGCAGATTCTTTCAAGATTTATCCTACTGTAGGAAAATTAGCACTGAAATACGGAAAAAAAATTAGCGATTTGTATGCATCTATAGATGGCTATAAAGATATTATAACACTTGCTTTAGAACATAATCTCACCTTGCCACAAATTAATAGCATGCTCGCAGAACTCGGTAAAAGTGGCTTAGTGCTTTTTAGACAACTAACAAGAAAAGAAATAAAAGCAAGATACGGTGAAGAAGGGCTTATCATTTACAAACTTTATGGGGTAGAAGGAGTGTTCGTCTATGAACTGATAGGAAAAGTAGATAACCTCAGAACAATGTTAAATATGTCTGGCTTAGAACCAAAAAGACTTGTGGACATTTTTGTCTTTACTCACAAGGTTTTGGGAATAGAAATTCCTGTATCAAAAAAGATATTGTATAAACAACTAGGTATAGAAAGCTTTGCTGACAATTCATAACAACAAATCCAAATAAAATAACGTTAACTCCTCAAAAGAACTTCGGTCAAAATCTGAAACTATTTCTTCTAAACTAAATTTTATACTTACAGATTTAAGAAATTCCTTAATACATGAATCATCTGATGCAAAAGCAATCAGTTTAAGTGTGTTTTTAATCTGAGGAAAGTTTTCTTTTATCTCATTAAGTAAAACTCCATAGTTTTTTTTTGAGGCAAGCATACATGCTAAAAAAACTAAAAATGATGAATAAAGTTTCTTAGGTAAGGATCTGTAATATGCAATAGCAACCTTAAGTTCTTCTTTGGTTATTTTCTTATTGTAAATAGATAAAACACAATTCCGTTCTTTACAAAATTGTAAAAGACTGTTGAAATCATTTTTGGAAGATATTTCTAAAGAATAGATTACTACTTTTTTTTGCTCTTTGTTATCAGGCATGATAACAAC
>JAOAJI010000046.1 GCA_026414265.1 Microcaldota archaeon | reverse complement strand
GAACTGTACAAAGTGTAAGTCTTATTATACAAAATATGTTGATTACGTCTTCGGATGCATGAGTGAGAGCATGTCTAAAGAACTAGCAGAAAAACATTTTTATGATAACGAACCAGATTGCCCTTGCTTTGATTTATTAGAATCTTCAAAAGAAAATAAGACATCAAGTGATTTATCCGTTGTTTTAAGACAGGAATTTAATATTAATGAAGATAATTGAAAATACCTAGTCGGCAAAAGTAATAACGGTAAAGAGAATATCAAGCAGTAAATACCCGGGAAAAAAAGAAAGTATAAGTTATAATAGGTAGCTTTATCTTCGAGCCTGTGAAAAAAAGTCTGTAAAAGCAGCTTTCTATGATAAAATCAAATATCATAGGAGGCTGTTTTATTATGGGAAAAAGAAAAATTTCGATGAGTGAAGGAAAAAAGAATATTATTGCAGCGTTGCTTGATGAGTATGACATTCAGTCTGCTGAAGATATACAGGAAGCACTTAAAGACTTACTGGGTGGCACAATCCAAAGCATGCTAGAAACTGAGATGGATCAACATCTTGGGTATGAACCATACAAGCGTACAGACAGCACAAATTCAAGAAATGGCAGAAAGACAAAGTCAATTCGCAGCAAATATGGTGAGATGGAAATTGATGTGCCCCAAGACCGTGAAAGTACTTTTGAACCACAGATTGTTAGAAAGCGTCAAAAGGACATTTCTGGCATAGAAGAAAAAATCATTGCAATGTATGCTAAAGGATTAACAACCAGACAGATTTCCGACCAAATCGAAGATATCTATGGCTTTGAAGTTAGTGAAGGGCTAGTATCAGATATCACCAATAAGCTCTTGCCAGAAATTGAACAATGGCAGCAAAGACCGCTATCCAGTGTTTATCCGATAGTTTTTATTGATGCTGTACACTTTTCTGTCAGAGAGAATAATGTGATTAAAAAACTAGCTGCATATATAATTCTTGGCATTAATGATGAAGGCCAGAAAGATGTGTTGAGCATTAGTATCGGACAAAATGAAAGTAGCAAATACTGGCTCAGCGTCTTAAATGAACTGAAAAACCGTGGAGTTAAAGATATACTAATTCTGTGTGCAGACGGACTAACTGGAATAAAAGAATCCATTTCAGTAGCTTTTCCAAACACCGAATATCAGCGTTGTATAGTTCACCAAGTAAGGAATACACTTAAGTATGTAGCAGATAAGGATAAGAAGGAATTTGCAGCTGATCTGAAAACAATTTATCATGCACCGTCTGAAGAGATAGGCCATGAACGTATGGTGAAAGTTACAGATAAATGGCAAGAGCGTTATCCAAATGCCATGAAAAGCTGGTCTACAAACTGGGATGTAATAAGTCCTATTTTCAAGTTTTCGGCGGATGTACGTAGGGTTATCTATACCACAAACGCTATTGAAAGTCTCAATAGCACCTATCGCCGTCTAAACCGTCAAAGGAGCGTATTTCCTAGCGATACTGCCCTTTTAAAAGCACTTTACCTGGCTACCTTTGAAGCCACCAAGAAATGGACAATGACCCTTAGAAATTGGGGTAAAGTTTATGGTGAATTGTCAATTATGTATGAAGGCAGGCTTAGTTTCTAAAAAAGTTCACACAGAATTGTCTACTGCTCTTTTTAGCACCAGGTGTCGGCAGTGACCTTGACATCCACCCTGCCTGTGCTTGATAGTATTACCGACGGGGCAGCTCCGAACAGTATAAATTCAGTATTTGCAGTGCCCCGTCGTGATAGATATTTTGTCACAGTCAGGGAACCCATCTGTCAAGGTTTCCCTTCGGCACCGCCTTAGGTATAACCTTCGGGGGCTCACCAAACAGTAAACATTTTATTGACATCCCATCACTTTTTTACTATATTGTAAGCAAGGCCTAAAGGCTAATTTCTTCGCCTTCAGGCCTGAAATAATTATCATAGAAAGCTTTTTACAGAAATTCTTTCACACTGCCCCGTAAAAATTTATTTCACAAAATTTTAAAGCATCCCTAATCAAGAGAAAGCTCCTTGATTAGGGATGCTTTGTTTTATTAACATTGCTTTCTTAAAACTGTGTACAATGCAAAATATTGCTACCTTCATGTTACTATATTAATTTTTACATATTGAATGTTCAAAATACTTTTTCTTTTCTTATAGTTTTGTTTATGTACTAGTTTTATTGTGTTTTTCTTTAATATTAAATTAAATACTACTTTTTGTCCATTCTATGCTTACTAAATGTTATATTTCTTAATCTTTAGATTAAAAAAACAATACTAATTTTTATAAACAATTGTCTAAAACGTTTTTTCTATATCTATTTGATAATTTCGTTCATCTATTCTGTGTGTTATTCGATACAAACTTTTTTACTATCAACATGCATTTTTAACAAAACAGTTTTAACCATTGCTTGCCTTTATTATCTAGATAAAAACTTAGTATTAACATAAATATCAATTAAAATAAATTTTAGAAATCATATATATTATCTATCCACATCTCAAGAAGGGAAAGTAGATGCATGCAATAGCTCAGTACACCCATTGTTAAGTCAACCCTGCTAATATTTAATTTCTCAATAACATATCTATAAACAATAATTCTATTAACATATCAATGATAAAAAACAACGAATTATGTTTTTTGAGTAGTAATATTCAGTTTATAGTTTCTTGTCAATAATCTATTCAAGACACAAAAATACATACAAAATCACCGAAAGACATATCTGCAATAACCTGATTTACAAAACAACATTTTCAAATGTTAAACTTAAAGTCGATATTAATTTCTTTCATATAGATAAAGCTAGTTTTACTCTTACGACAAACAACAACAATCAAAGCACACATTTCATTTTCACACAAGCGTAATATTCAGTGCAATTACTTTATACATTTCACGAAGGAATTTCACACAGAAAAAATATTTTTTTTACAAAAACATTGCACACATAACTTAGATGTGGTATGATTAATTTGACAAACCAAGAGGGGGTTTAGCAATGTTAGAAGGATTTAAAACAATAAACTTAACAATTGGTCTTCCATCTATTTCTATAACAGAAAACGGACTTACTTTTAACAAAACTTCCATAGTAAAAATCGGACGCCCATCACATGTTTTATTAATGATAAACGAAAAAACAAAACAAATTGCAATCCAACCTTGCGATGGAGAAAACGAAGATGCTACTCCTTTTTTAAAAAATACAACAAAAACTATACTTAGCGTAAGATGGAATAACAAAGATTTGCTATATACATTAGTAAAATTGATGGGATGGAATTTGACAAAACACGGATATAAAGTTGAAGGCGAGTATTTTAGTGATATAAATACTATGATATTTGATCTTAATTCAGCCACTATAATTGGCGAAAAAGATAAAATTTAAATTTCTATTTACAAATAAAAGAAAAAACCAATAAAGCTTGTAGCTCCTACCTTACAAGCTTCATTGGTCCCTGTGTTGGACAGTTATCACCTAAAGATGATAGAACATGTCGTTTGCTCACACGATATTATAATACCATCTTTAGGCACGTTTTGCAAATGAACTTATTGCATAAGTCTTTTGCAAATCACGGGCTTTTTATTTGTTTGTAGACAAATAAAATGAAAGGTGGTGTTTTTATGAAAAACATCAAAGTAAAAACTGGTCAAAAGGCCCCTACTTCTGGGCAATACAAGGCTAAAGGTAGTAGTACAGAGGTAACATTTATTCAAGGTAAGCGTGTTCCCCCAACCCATACTGGCGTAACAGAATTCACTTTAATTGATAAAACGAAACATAGTAAGTGAGGTGCGCCATAATGAGAACACATGTAAGCAAAAAATTAGGATTATCAATAACTTCACATTCACAAATCCAATTTGTTGATATTGCTTTAAATGATGATACAAAACTATTTATTGATCCCTGCTTAATTGATATACATAAAGATAAATGGTCAATACAAGCTAAAGCTACT
>JAOAJI010000045.1 GCA_026414265.1 Microcaldota archaeon | reverse complement strand
AATATAAATAAAGCACTGAAAACTTAGGATGCGCACAGATATGTTGCATGTTTAAATCTAAATACGCATCCCTGTTGAAAGTATCGTTTGTTATAAACTGTTGCGATATACTTCCATTATTAACTATACCGTCTCTTCTTATAGCATCTCTAAGCAATCTTGGATTAACTTTTTGAAGTGTATTGTTTTCTTGTATATCGAATTTTACACTATGATTCATTAAGTGTTTAGTAGCATATGGCTCCAAAAATTTGACAATTTTTTCACACATGGATGCCATAGCTAAATTGATTTTAGCTAGTTTAAAGTATTTTTTCTTTAATCGATTAAGATTGGAAAGAGTTTTATCTGATGCTATATGCCATCTATACACGCTCTCTTTAGCAGAGTCTATTTTTTTAAGTTCATTCGTCATTTCCAAATGCCTTTCCAACATTGTCTGATAGTTTCTCAATATTGACAAAAGCATTTCTCTCTTTTTCAAAGTTTCACAGTAATTATTAACTAATTCAGATCTTCTGTTCTCTAAAAGAGACTTGTTAGGCTTTTTTACAAAGTTTGTTACACGCATAAACATAAATTAGAACAAATAGTTTAAAAGTCTTGCTGTTGTAAACCTCGATTCCTAATAGCTTTCAATTGGTTTTCTAAATTTTCTAATCGCCATTCAATAGCCGAAAGTAGGCAGGTCAAAGAACTTAATCTGATATCGTGATTAGAATTATCATATTCAGATGAATCTGTAATTTTGTTAAATTCAGTGATTATTTTTCTCAATTTTCTCTCACGAAAAAAACCAGTAATATAGTTGAATTTATGCTTTAGCGCAGAAGAAAAAGAATATAAAGTCTCTCGTTGCTTAAATTCCAGTGCTTCTATAGCAAAATAAAATGGCAACCCTATAGCTGAAGTGTTTGCCAATACTCTTAAGATATCTAAAGAATTATGTGCCATTATGGAATAGCCAGCTGAAGTAAATAATAACACTATCATTCCAACATTTACATAATATGTGTTATTTTTTACATAAGGAGGATTGGCAATGTAATAATCCTTTAAGAATGAAATTGTTTGTGAGTTCACATATAAAAAAGAATCTAATTTTTGAAATAATTCCACTACCTCAGAGCGAATTCTTTTTGACTTGTTTTCTAGAGAATCTTTGTATTGTTTTATTCCTTCACCATTTAACAGCTCCATTACAGTTAAAGAAACTTCAGAACTACATTCCCTATAATTTCTGTACTCCTTATAAACAAGATTAAAGTTTTTAAAAATCTTGAAATATTCTTCTCTCAAGGATTGAAGAGCTGATATTTCTCTCCTAATATCTCTAGTCAACTCGGAAGAATTAACATATCCTCGATTAATAGATTTTACCTTCCTTCTTCTAAAAAAGTTGAAATTGAAACTGGTCATGAAAAAAAATTAAAAAAATTTATTTAAAAACATTTGTTGTAGTTTTTGACAATAAACGAATTTAGTCACTCACAAAATCGCTCAATAACCTACGTTGATCATCTTTCTTGTTCTTAGATTCTAATGGAATTTCAACTTCTTGTTCCTCAAATAGAGTAATACCTAAAAACTTTTCAAGCTTATGAATCAATCTTTCGTCAGGCAAAGTTTTTTGTTTCTCTACTCTTTCCAAATAGGACTCTTGCTCTTTAATCGCTCTTGCCAGTTCTGTTCTACTCATACCTCTTTTCTCACGTGCCGATTGAATCAATTTACCATAGTTTTCAACCAATACTTTGTCGATTTTCTGTTTCTTTAATTCTAGTTTAATATTTTTTGTTTTTTGAGGTAGTGAGAAGTCATCTTCTAATATTAGCTTTCCATGCTTTTTGCAATCAACACAAACATCGAAATATGAAGTTTCAACCTGAATCTTATACAATTTGTCTGATTTTTTACCACATATCTCGCATTCCATCACAACCACTAAGTAATAATTATCAAAACCATCAGTATTTATATTAAGATGCCAAAACATTATAAGTTATCAACAAAGATGTGTAAATATGAGTGAAAACGTTAATCAAAATTTGACCCAAAACAATCAAAATGAAGCTATCCTCAATAAGGAACCTACTTTACCTGATATGTTAATTATATTCATGATAGCTGCAATTATCGTCACTCTGTTTACATATCTGTTTAAAGTGGAATCCATACCAGGAATTTTCAAGATCGGAATTGTTATTATCACTCTCTACATGATTTCGCTATCCATAGCTAAAATGTTCAACTCTCATTCTTCTTTTGGAATAGTTATGGTAAGATCAAAGAAATACAATGCAATTATTGAAGAAATTGCCAAGAAATTCAAATATACCTTTATGTTTTTTGCTGATATATCTATAGTAATGGCATTTGGCGTTTTCTCCTATTTTCTTATTAAAGAAAATAAAAAAATCATAATCCCTGTAGGACTTATTCTTACGCTATTGGTAAATTTTTTCGTAATCCCATTCATCTTCCCTTTAACAACACAATTAATATCTGCCAGAGAGATATCAGAGTACCAGCAACAAGCACAAACGCAGAGACCTAACTTAACTGCAAGCTTGATTTTATTTGGCTTAAGTGTTTTATTTGGTTATGTTACTTCTTCGTTCATCCTTCTTGCTCTCCAATCGTTACTAATAATTGATCTTTTCATAAAAGCGCTGAACAACCAGATAAGTGCAGACAAAATAACACCTGGAGCAGTACCGGTAATTCCAGGTGTAACAATACCTCTGATTGAAGGAATTATAGCATTAGCCATAATATTAGTAGTCCACGAATCAGCCCATGGAATAATAGCAAGAATACACGAAATAGAAATAAAGAGTACTGGCTTAGTGTTTTTTGGACCTATACCGATTGGGGCGTTCGTAGATGCAGACGAACAAACCCTATTCAAAAAAGATAGTGTAACCGTAAGCCGGGTAGTAGCCTCAGGACCAGTCTCTAATCTTTTACTATCTTTAATAGTTCTCATGATACTTATATCCTTCAACATCCTCGCTTTTTTCATTGTTTCATCAATTCCAGAGCTAAAAAATGACTTGATTTTTAAAACTCCCTACGAATTCATATTCAAAACTTTAGGTTTGCTTGTTTTACTTAATTTCATGATTGGCTTCATTAATATGATACCCGTACCTTTTTTTGACGGTAGCCATTTAGTGAACCATACTATCCCTAACGAATTTGTTAGAAAAGTCATTGTATACTCGTCATTGGCAATGTTTGTTTTGGCTGTTATACCTATTCTTTTCAGAATCTGATAAATTAAAATTATCATTGGAATGCTACTTAAAAAATAATTTATTTTTAGCTGATAGAATCAAATACGTGATTAACAAGCTGGGAATTACGGATTTGCCGCTTCATTATGGAAAAGCCCCTAACTGGCTACTGAATAAAATGATCAAGATCTCTTATGAGTTCCTTGACTACTTTCTAAATATTCATAACACAAAAGAACTAATCAATTGCTTATCTAATCCTTATTGGTTCCAAGCCTATTCTTGCTTCATCGGTTTTGATTGGCATTCTTCAGGAACAACAACTACTACTTGCTATGCAATAAAAAAAGCACTTAAAGAACTCGGCAAAGGAATAGAATTATTTGGAGGAAAAGCAGAGCATATGTTGAAAACGTATGATGAAATGAAAGAATTTTGTGAAAGATACAATCTAAATCAACAACATTTCTTCTACCTGAGTAAAAAAATTGCTAAAGCAGATAATACTTTACTCCAAGACAACTATTCATTATATCATCATTGTTTCATATTAAATGACAAAAAAGAATGGGCAATAATCCAACAAGGGCTTAATCACAGAAATTCATACGCAAGAAGGTACCATTGGAATTACATTAGCCATGATAATTTTCTTATTGATGAACCACATTCAGGTATAGACTCAAAAAATTTTGAAAGCTTTTGTGTTAACTTAATGAGTAAAAAAAGCACTGAAAATAACAAAATAAGTTTAGAACTCTTTAAGGAGATAGTTAATAATAATGAGGAAGTTGTAATTTCCAGAATTAAAAGAGCACTCTTCAAATATAAACAGACTACTTTGTTTGATGATAATGATTCAAAAGCCTCACAACAAAAAAAGATTCTTTATTTATTTATGCCTTGTGAGCAT
>JAOAJI010000044.1 GCA_026414265.1 Microcaldota archaeon | reverse complement strand
GGTTCGAGTCCTACCTCGGGAGCCAATTTAATTTTCATGTGTTCTTTACCACGTATGTGTTTGAAAAATTTCTTGTCCGTTTATTCTTTCAAAACCATTTCGATATTTTGCTAAAATTATCCTAAAAAATTCATTGGTCAAAAAAGAAAAAAAATAAATAAAATATGTCCCATTAGAAAGCTTTGGTAACGCTTTGTGTCCTTCGAAATTTTCCTTTTACATCTTGCAATACCAATCCCATTGGCGTAACTTATTTTATATTCGCTAACATTACGTTGTTACAAATAAAATTTAAAATAAGAAAAGGCATCTCTAAAAATTATGTATTATGAAATTTATTGTGATTAAAATCCTTTAAAATCTTGACTTAGATTAGTTTTAAATTATAATTATGCTAAGATTATGAGTAGGATAAAAATTGTAAAAAAACAGCGAAATGATTACAATATCTTTCCAAAATTACAATCCTTTTTATGTTTCTAAGATAAAAAATGTTGAAGGTTACAGGTGGCAACCTGAAGTTAAATATTGGAGTTTGCCTAATAATAATGGAACTTTGAAGATAATTTTAAGGGCTTTTGAAGGCGAAGAAATTTATATAGACCCCGTATTGCAGACAGAACTTTCTTTTAGACAACTTCACCGTGATTTCGAAAATTTGAGACGGGAACTTGTTTCAAGAAAATACAGTTATAAGACCATAAAGAGTTATATCTTTTATAATAGAGACTTTCTAAATTTTACTTGCAAAAAACCTTCTGACACAACTGATAGTGATATTAAAGACTATCTACTTTATCTTATTGAAAAGAAGGATGCTGCGACTTCAACACTAAACCAAGCAATAAATGCCCTTAAATTTTATTATGGCACAATCCTTAAAAAGAAGTTTGTTTATGAAATCAAAAGACCCAGGAAAAATAAAAAACTTCCTGTAGTTTTAAGCAAAGAAGAAGTTGCAAAAATACTTTCATCTGTCGATAACATCAAACACAAAACAATTTTGATGCTTGTATATTCTACTGGATTGAGAGTTGGTGAAGTAGTAAGATTAAAACCAGAGGATATTGATAGCAATCGTATGCTAATCCATGTTAAAGGTTCAAAAGGTAGAAAAGACAGATACACTATACTTTCTAAGACAGCATTGGATGTTTTAAGGTATTATTGGAAAGAATACGAACCTCAAAAATGGTTATTTGAAGGAGTAAAACCAGAAAAACATATTTCAGTAAGAACTGCTCAAAAAATTTTTGAGTATACTTGTAAAAAGGTTGGGATAAAAAAAGATATTACCATTCATACTTTAAGACACAGTTTTGCCACTCATTTACTGGAAAGTGGGATTGATTTAAGATATATACAAGAATTATTAGGACATAAAAATAGTAAGACCACAGAAATTTATACTCATGTAACCACTAAAAATTTGAGTCAAATAAAAAGTCCGTTAGATAATTTAAATTTAACCAGGACACAAGATATACAAGATGATGAAAATGATTAAGAGCAGTGGATTCCGGCTGTTCAGCCAGAGTTGGTATAGACGAAATATTTCGTTTATGCTCCTAAAACAAGATAAAAAGCGTAGTAGTTCGCCTATGAACGAGTTAGGCGACATTGCTCTTCAATTAAGTGAGGTGAGGTGTAACGAATGATGAAAAAATTTGAAAAGAATGGACACACAATAATATTTGGTGATGCAATTGAGGCACTTTCCAGAGAAATAGCAGACAACTCTATTAACTTAATATTTGCTGACCCTCCATATAATATTGGCAAGAATTTTAATGGGAGAAAAGATAAATGGGAATCTGACGAAGACTATCTTGATTGGTGCTATCAATGGCTTGATTTATGTATTAAAAAACTTAAGCCAAATGGTAGTTTTTATGTTATGACATCAACTCAAAATATGCCTTATTTCGATATATACCTGCGGAAACGTTTAACAGTGCTTTCGCGAATAATATGGTATTACGATAGCTCTGGAGTTCAAGCTAAGAAATATTATGGATCTCTTTACGAACCCATTCTTTTTTGTGTTAAAGATAAAAATAACTATACATTTAATTCAGAAGATATTCTTGTTGAAGCTAAAACGGGAGCCATAAGAAAGCTAATTGACTATCGAAAACCAGCACCAACGGTTTATAACCCTAAAAAGGTTCCTGGTAATGTATGGGAGATTCCAAGAGTGAGGTATCGTATGGACGAATATGAAAACCATCCGACGCAAAAACCCATAGCACTTTTAGAGAGAATTATTAAAGCTAGTAGCAATGAGGGGGATATAATTCTCGACCCTTTTTCTGGAACATTTACCACATCATTTGTCGCAAAACAATACAAAAGAAAATCTATTGGGATTGAAATTGAAGAAGAATATGTAAAGATAGGTCTGCGGAGATTACAAATAGCATCAGAATATAATGGACAGATTCTTAAAAAAGAACCGAGATCATTTGAGACACCTATAGATGAAAAACAGATAATGTTAAATTTCTCGGAGGAATAGTAATGGAACATGAATTTACTAAAAATATCAAAGAAATTTTGAGAAAGAACTTCGGTGAATTTTCGGATAGAGTCTTTTCTGAAAGTCAAATTATTCAATATCTAAACATAAAGACAAAGTCTGCAAGCAAAGGTTCAAAATCAAGAGGTAGTTTTGCAAATTTGTACGCTGTATACGTATTGGTGGAAGACTATGTCTCAAAAGGTTATCATGAAAAGAGTGGATACACAAATTATGAGGGTGCAGTTTTTACGGACCTTTTTAGAAGACAACGAGAATTACCTTTTGGACAAAAACTTCAAAATCATGCTCTGAATCATAGAATGAATGAAGAATTTAAAAAATATTTTCCTACTTGTGATTATATTCCAATTCTAAGAGACCTCAAGACAAATCGATATTGGTTCAATGAGAATCTACTTAAAATCAAAATTAACAAATGCGAATACAATCTAGCAGAAACGATAATCCAGATTATAAATGCCTACATTGAAACCAAGAAAGGCGCATTTGAAAGGTTTATTCAATTTTGTGAAAGTTCTCAAAAGATGAAAGATGAAGAAGTGATTGATTTTATAACCAGTTTAATTGAACCAACTGTGGACGCCAGAATTTTTGAAATAGTAAGTTACAGTATACTGAAATACTACTATCACGATCAGAAAATCTATTGGGGGTTCGAGATTGATAAAATCAAAGAGGAAAATTTAAAGCTTTTCAAAACAGGTCGTACGAACGCAAACGATGGAGGCATTGATTTTGTAATGAAACCATTAGGGCGCTTCTTTCAAGTAACTGAAACTGTAGACGTAAACAAGTATTTCTTGGACATAGATAAAATTGAGAAATATCCTATAACTTTCGTGGTAAAATCTTCAGATACAATTGACGCACTCAAAAGCAAAATACAGAAACAGGCTGAGGACCAATACTCAATAAAAGTGATAGTCAAAAGGTATATGGAATGTATTGAGGAGATAATCAATGTTCCATCTCTTTTAGAGAAATTTAAAGAAGCTGAGAATCAAGGACATTTATGTAATATTTTGACAGAGATTATTAAACAAAGCAAAGTGGAATTTAATTATGAAGATGATTACAATATAAGTAGTTATGAAGAAATAGAGATAGAGGAATAAAAATGGAGCAACGTCGCCTAACACGGTGTTTGCGGTTCAGCCACCTCGTGGCTTCACCCAAATTGCCTCGCTTCGCTTGGCAACTTCGCAAACACCGAAACCGTTAGCAGCAAGTGTTAGTAATAAGGTAATAAGAATGGAGGAATTATATGGCAAAGAACATTGAACCTAATCTAAAATTGATTAGTGATTACTTAAAACTAAAAAAAGAAGAAAATTTTGTTATACCTGAATACCAAAGAGCCTATTCTTGGGGAATAGAGCAATGTGACAAATTATGGCAAGACATAGAATCATTTATTTCTTCTGGAGCAAATGATCCATATTTTTTTGGAACAATCATTGTAGATTGCTCAAATATTAACAAATTTAGTCTTATCGATGGACAACAAAGAACTTCTACATTTCTTTTGTTATTAAAAGCGTTGCTGCTAAGAATTAATGAAACATTACCTAATATACCTGAAAATGATGAAGAATCCAAAGGATTAAAAGCAGGCTTAGAAACCAGAAGAAATACTATCATGACTATATTGTTTAAAGCCGAAGCCGAAGAAATACCATCAATGTTAAAGGATCCTTCAAAAACAAAAGACATTCTTATATTAGAAAATAAGTCTATTAATGAATTATATCCTGATGAGATAAAAAAAATAGTTGAAGCGATTAACTTTGATAATGCAGAACAAACTACTTATAAAATACCTCGCAAACAAAAAGATAATAAGTATACAAATTACTTCAAAAATTTTAAATTTTTTTACAATAAATTAAAAGATAAATCTGAACCTCAATTGAATCAATTTGCCAAAACATTTTTATCTAATTGTCAAATCATCGAAATAAGAAGTTGGCAAATTGAACAAGCTATTACTATGTTTAACTC
>JAOAJI010000043.1 GCA_026414265.1 Microcaldota archaeon | reverse complement strand
GTTTTGATTGTTTAGATGTTCTACTTTATCTGGTAGGGTATGTTTGACAGTTTTAATCCTACTGCCTTGTATATCTCCCGACTTTGTCGGTTTTTAGACATAACTTATTGATATATCTACATTCCTGTCCTTCATTAGGCACTACTCTTGATGTGTTTTAGATGTGTTTTGATTGTTTAGATGTTCTACTTTATTTGGTAGGGTATGTTTGACAGTTTTAATCCTACTGCCTTGTATATCTCATTTGCGTCATTACTCATTTGCATTAGTCAAGAAAAGTGTTTACTGGTAGGGACTAAAAAGGAGTTAAAGATTCATGGTCTTCATGTTAAGATATTTTTTCAAAAAATAACTACTCCTACTTTTTACGGAAACTGATTGGAGGCGCCACTCCTTAATGTGATGTGCAGAAAAGAAACGGATTTCCAATTGGTGAAGAGAAAGGGAACTTGCAGAACACACTGCGTCATCGCTGTTCACCTACAGGGAAATATAGTGCGGTTTATGCACAGGATACTGTGCCAGCATTCAAAAGATAACAAGAGCATGAACTGGACTACACTACTCGCTGCCGCTTACCGTTTGCCATGCAAGAGACCTGTGTCTATTCTCGTAAATCTCCTTACTTCTTCTACAAGTTCTGTAGAAATTCTGACCGCTGTAGCCATAATCTCTCATACATAAGAGACAGTTGCAATATGATCCCGCTATATAACAATAAATTGACTAATACGACTATATATCGTTTTTATTATGGAGAATAATGAATGAGGTCACACTGCAATTTTTTATTCAACAGATTTTTTTTCACACAACCCAGTTTTGAAGCAAGACCAAATTATAATTGATAATGTTGTTGTAGGTGGATGTATTTCATAGTCATACACCCACCTCTTCATCTGCCCCAATCCCACCCTCACTGTTATTTAGACCAGCACATGGTAGTTACATTAAACATTACCCAATACGCTTGTTACAGTCCAGGCATACCCTGTTTTCTCAAGCGCTGCCCCTCACGCCATATGGGTTCCAACTTACCCAGTCGGCGGGTTGTGCTCACTTCTAAAAGAACAGCTACCAACTAAAGCCTATTCGATAAGTTCAGTCAACCAGTTCGCCTCCTGTATCTTAGTATCCAGTTCACGATAGCGTTTGGCTAAATCATCTGCTTTTTTATGAAGGTCAGCGGAATTTACTGTGTTTACAAATTTTATTTCCGATTTTGTGAATCGGTCCAATGTAATAGAAGCAGCATTAGCCAGATCCATATAAATGGAGTGTTTAATTTTTAATATGTCCCTTTCAGTTATCGCATCAGCAATGGTGATATCTGTGCCCAACTTGGTTGAGACATTAGTCCTGTTAATACGCTGGATTAGTTGTGTAAGTTCAGTAAGTACCTTATCCAACTCTTTAAGTAACTCTTTTGGTTCTTCTGCTGGTTTGTCCCCTTCTTGAACCTTGGCGTTTCTCATCAATCTTTCTTTGATTTGGTACATACGCTTATTTAAGTCTGCTCTCAAAATCAATCCTTCAGCTAGTTTCATCTTTTACCTCCAAATTTTGTATGTCATACGGGCTTATCTTCATATCCCTTTTTACTTGTCTTCTTGGGTGTCCTTTGGCTTGAGTATCATTTTTTCCATCATGAATGGTGGATATGGTGGTGTTCCTATGTATGGATATTTAAAAGTAAAGAAGTCTTTCAGTCCATCATACCACTTTCTGTCCTTGTCCTCTGGATGAATGTAGTATTTGTCTAATAGTATCATTACTGCAATGCTTAAGATTACTATTATGACCTCAAGTATAGGGCTTAAAGTTAAACATCCACCACTTATAATAGACATTGTGCTAAATCCTGTGTTTCTTTGTCTAAAGTATAGCCTTACTGCTGATGCAATCATTGGGTCTTTAATCTCTAATACTGGTTTTGGTTCTTGGTTAAGTGCTTCCTTTAATTGCTTTAGGTTATAAATCTCTACTGTGTTCATTTTAAATTCCTCCTCGCTTATCTTGATGATTATATTTTAATCAAACCAGAATGACAACATGTTGTCATTTTTTGATTAGACATAAATTATATATGCAAATTTGATAATGATAAGGATGATACTGATGATTAGTGTATGTGTTGTTATAGAGTTGTAATTTAGATTTTTTCATAGCTTGTTTTGAGTTTTTTTACAATCATACTAATCTCTTTATCATTTTCTAAATGTTGCTATTATTACTTAGTAATAAACCATGAATCCTTTAGTTAACTCCTTGCCTGCCTCTTTGATGTCGTTCTTTGACTTATTTAGGTCACCTTTTACCATGCTTGAAATTGCATCTTTAACCTTTTTGAGTGCATTTTTCACTGCCCTTTCTTTTATCATCCTATCAATCTTAGGGTCATAGTGTATTGATGGCATTGCCTTTCCTCCTTCATTTTGTATTTCATTCATGATCCAAGTGATTACTTTTATTTGTTTTTAAAGAAGTTTAATCAAACTCTCTGGGTTAATATTAGTGCCTGTTCTTGGTGAACCTAATTATAGTTCCCCCACCACCTCCAACTAGTGTCTTATGCTTACGAAGACTACGCCCAATAATGCTCAAGATATTTTTTTTCATTGTTTCCTGAATTTCTCTGCTTTAATTTAAATAATGCTGCATTAATTAGCCACCAGTTACGAAAAGTCTGTTTTGACTATAACGAAGGGAGGTGGAAACATAGAGATAACCAGCAGCTCGAAATAGCTGCCCGGATGAGCGCCTTGTTATTAGTCAACTTCTCGTTCACATTCTTGAATATAAGAAATAACTGATTCAGACCATCCATCGATATGCGTCCACGCCCCATATCCTACACCATTTTGAGCAGATGCCACATTGATCATATAACCTTTCCCTTGTGGATTAGGTACAGAATCATGCGACTGTTCATCTGTTATCACGACAAGCCGATCTGGTCTTAATCCAAAGCCATAAATAGCCTTGATCGCTGCTCCGAGATAAGTGCCGCAGTGTGCCTGACTTGACACAATAGCATCACGAAGTGCGAAACCATGTCTAGCTGGAACACGAACAGTAGTGTCTGAAAAAGTTACAATTTCAACTTGTTCACATACCTCACGAGCCAAAATAGCCAATCCGCAAGCCGCTTCAAGACGAGTTATATCAGATTTCATAGAAATTGATGCGTCCATTGATCCTGAAACATCAATCACCAATACGGTTTTCCCTTGCAATTTTTCTTGCATTGAAAGACACTTCATCATGCTTTCCTCAAGATATGTCTCCCATTGAGGAGCATATCGCGCTGCTGTAATGAAACGAAAAGGCAATATTCTTTCTGGTTTTAATTGTTGTAATGCATTGATTATTAGCGACTCTTCGACATTTACTGCCTGCATATTCCGCAAATTTCGCAAGAGAGCCAATGCGCCCAATTTTTGTTCTTTCAAAAGACGTTCCCATTTCTCTTTTTTAGGAATACCATCCTGAAGCGAAAGCGATACCTCCCATGTATCAGGAACAGCCAATTCATTGTTAATCAGTCGTTTCCAAAGAGCGTCCTGTTCAGTATTTTTGGGTTTTGCATGGCATAGGAATAAGACATCACGTAATTTGATTTTCCCATCCCTGTTGTACTTTGCCAATTGATATTCGTTGAACTTCTCAAAGGCAGAAGCAAGTCCTTTTTTGACCTGAGCCGATAGTGGGCATTTCCCATTTTTCCAATAGATCGCCAAAAATTCAGTAAGTTCATCTGGGCGTTGGATGATGCTTCCCAATGTTTTTGCCACTAAATGTTTATGTGAGGGAAGCATCGCCATCTCACGGACAAGTAAAAGCGGAACATGACGCAATTTCATTTTAGTTCTGGCTTCGACTGCCATATCTGCAACCTTTTGAGCGTCAACTTTGGGCACTAATGATGCTATCCTATTACCAATGTCCTCTCCACTTTCGTAGAATTCATTTTCCCATAGCATACACGACATGACAGATCTCCGTAATTGTTGTTCAGCGTTAATATGTTTGGCTCTTGCTCCTTCATGAGTATAGAGTTGTTGACTTGAAAGATTGAGTTTTGCCATCGTAACACCTCCACTTTAAGTTGATAAATTAAAAAAGGCGGGAGAACAAACGAAACAGGTTTTTAATATAAATATTGAAGTATCCCGTTTCTTCGCTACCCGCCAATAGAATATTTTCAGGGAAAATACAAAAAGAGTATATTAAAGTTCTATCCGAGTCTAAAGTATAGATTTACATCTGATGCAATCGTTTTGTCTTTACTCTCTAATACTGGTTTTGCTTCTTGCTTAATTGCATCTTCTAATTGTTTGAGGTTATAAATCTTTATTGTGTTCATTGCCTCTACCTCCTTATGTTGTTTGTTTTGTATTAGAAAAGTGGTTTTCTATTTTTGAATTGTCATCGTCTGAAACCAATTGCATTGTAAGTATCTGTAGAACAATTAACAACATCATTCTCTGTAATTATTATTGGCTTTGTGTCATCAACCGTTCGCATCAGTTTTTTTGATATTATCTCTTCAATATATCTCTTTGCCTCTCTTAACGAAATACCAGATTTTGCTAATTTCATACCTGCCTGAGGAGTCATCGAAACCTTCACTCTTAATATCTCGTTAAATTCCCCTATCATGTATCTCTGTATTATCTCTGACCTTGACTTGTTGTCATATTTATTCATCTCTAATACTTGAAATCTGTCAAGGATATAATCAGGTATGTTTGCCTTGTTGTTTGCTGTAGCTATGAACAAAACCTTTGAATAATCTAACGGTATCTGTAAAAACTCATCTTGTATCTTGTTGTTTTGTTCAGGGTCTAAAAGTGGCACGAGTGTGTCTATTAT
>JAOAJI010000042.1 GCA_026414265.1 Microcaldota archaeon | reverse complement strand
AATTATGGAATGCACTTTAACTTATTATCAGCACACTTTAATGGTAAAGTAAATGCAAAAATTGTTGCAGCAGGGGTAGCAGCATACCATAACGCAAAAAATACCATAGTACCTTTTGTAAATACGCACTCAACTTTACTCGAACTAAAAAAAAGGAACATCAAATTGTACATAGCTACAAATGGAAATCCAATAAAACAATGGGACAAAATTCTGAGACTTAACATAGATTATTATTTTGATGATGTTTTTATTTCAGAAGAAGTAGGTATAAATAAATCCAAAGATTTTTTCAAACAAATTTTCAAATCACTTGAAGTAAAACCATATAATTGTTTGATGATAGGAAATAGTATTGATGTTGATATTATTCCTTCACTTCAGATAGGCATGCATGCAGTGCTAATAGACCACTACAATAAATTTGCAAAACTCAAAGAAATCGCAAAAAAAATTGATGGATATTATTCAGTAAGTACCGATGTTAATTTTATCTATGAGCTGCGTCTATGTAAAGAATTAAACAGTCACATGGCTAACAAAAATTTAAAATTTCTTATTATAGAAAACTTGCAAGATGTTTTAAAGCTAATTTAGCAGTATATCATTAACTTATTTAAGTTAGGTGATGTTAATGTGGAAAGAAAAAATAGAAGAAGATCTAACAGAAAGTTTTGACACAATTAAAGAAAATTACGAAAAACTAACACCTATTGCTATAGACATACTAAGGTATGCAAAAATCAATCTCAAAGTTGGAACTAAAGCTCTTGACTATGCAGAAAGCATAGAAAAACGTATTTTAGAACACCACAATTGCGAACTTGCTTTTCCTGTAAACATTTCAATAAATGAAATAGCTGCACATTCTACTCCTAGTTACGAAGATCCTACAGTCTTTGATGAGAACATGGTTGTCAAAGTAGATATAGGTATTTGCTTGAATGGATATATTGCAGATTTTGCTTTTACTAAAGATTTTAGTAAAAAAAATCAAGATCTATTAGAATCCTGTGCAAACGCACTTACAAAAGCAGTTGAAATCTGTAAAGAAGGAACAAAAACGAACGATATTGGTAAAATTATTGAAAGCTCAATCAAAGAAAAAGGTTTTAAGCCAATATCTAATTTAACAGGCCATCTAATAAAAAAATACAATTTACATGCAGGCATATCTATACCAAACATAGCATCCGAAGGTATGAACTCCTATGAGCTAAAAGCAGGCAATGTTTTTGCTATAGAACCTTTTGCATCAAAAGGCAATGGTTATGTTGAAGACAAAGAAGTTATTGAAATATTTTCTTTAGATAATGTTATTAATCCAAGGATGAGGCATACCAGAGAAGTTTTGGAATACATAAAAAAGAACCACGCAAAACTACCTTTTGCAGAAAGGCATTTGTATAAAAAATTTAATTCTAGAATAATAGTTTCTACTGCAGTAAGAGAACTCCTTATGAACGGATCTCTATATCCATATCCAGTATTAGCAGACTCTGATATTGTCTCACAGTTTGAAACTACGATTATTGTTGATAAAAATGAATGCATCGAAGTAGTACCTGTTGATGAGATAATAAATTAATAACTCAATAACTCAACAATCAAATGTATTCATTACGGAATTTCGTGATTTAATGCCTTTGATATACATAAAAAATGGTCTTTGTGTTGATTCAGAAAAAATAGCCAAAATAAATTTCCTTGTTGATTCAGAGACTGGTAAAATAATAGAAAATCAAGTAGATAAAACAGATTACGTTATCAATGCAGAAAATAAACTGATCTTTCCTGGATTTGTCAATACACACACACATATTGCAATGTCTGTTTTCAGAAACTATGCAGATGATTTACTTCTTCATGATTGGCTACAAAACAAGATTTGGCCACTAGAGAAAAAATTGACTTATGAAACTGTTTACCATTCAAGCATAGCCAGTATTGTTGAAATGGCCAGATGCGGAACAACAATGTTTAATGACATGTACGGTTTTTGTGACGCTATTGCAGAAGCAACGAAAAAAACAGGCTTAAGGGCAATCATAGGATACGGGATGATAGACAGCTTTGAAGAAGAGAAGAGAGAAAAAGAGCTAAAGCAAGCAGAAAAGTACAGAAAATACATACAGGATTTAAATAAAACAGAAGATGATTTGATTAATTTTGCATATTGCCCTCATGCAGTTTATACATGTTCACCTGAGCTAATAAAAGAAGCAAAAGTACTGGCTAAAAAAAATAATTCATTTTTTCATATGCATGCATCAGAAACTAGGAAAGAGGTCTTTGAGTGTAAGAAAAAATATGGGAAAACGCCTATAGAACTACTACATGACCTTGGAGTATTAGATAACAGAACTCTTTTAGCTCACTGTTGTTTCATTACTTTAAAAGAGATTAAATTATTGCAGCAAAATAACGCATCAGTAGCACATTGTGTAATCAGTAACATGAAATTAGCTAATGGAGAAGTTGCACCTGTTCATGAAATGTTAGTGAATAATGTGAACATAACTTTGGGAACAGATGGACCAGCAAGCAATAATTCACTAAATATAATTGAAACTGCTAAAATGGCAAGCATTGTGCAAAAAAATTACAAATGGTCTGCAAATATTTTACTTGCAAAAGAAGTTTTTGACTTTTTAACAATAAATGCCTACAAAGCATTTGGGAAAAAAGGAGGGCTAATAAAAAATAACTATTTAGCAGACATCATTATTGTAGACTATAAGAAAGCTAATACCCTACCGTTAAATAATCCATATTCTACAGCTATATATTCAATGAATCCAACTAATATTGAGACAGTAATAGTGAATGGAAAGCTTATTATGAACGAACATAAGTTCGTTAACATTGACGAACACTATGAACTAGAGAAATTTAACAATATTGCGACAAAGTTCCTTGAACAAAAATAAATCATTTAACTTTTCTAATAATTAATTCACTTTAAACTTAGTAAATGCAGCTATTTTGAAAGAAGAGAAAAGCTGGCCAGGCTCAGAATCGTCAGATATGATTGTTACGTTTAAATTCATATCCAATACTTTGTTAACGATATCTCTAACTTCTAAATTATCAAGTAAAGATTCCAGAACAATCAAGTGATTAATTGCATGATAGTCTAATGCCAGCTTTACTTCTGCTATACCATAAACTACATCATCTTTTGCTTTTGACACGTGCACTAAAAAAGCATTAACGATTTTCTGTTGATCTGCTATTAAAAAATCTTTGACTATGTCTTTTAGTTCTTCAGAATTAATTAGCTCATGCAAACCTGATTCGTTTACGTAACTGGCACTTATTACTTTTACATTCTTCAACTTCAATTTTTGAATTAGAAGTTTCGCAAAATCTTCCTTAGCAAAACCTGGACCTGCAATGACCAAAGGCTCTAAATTCTTGATATTTGAAAGATAATTTAATATCTTGGTATAATATTTTTTCTTTTCTTCGTCGTAATCTGAACTTTTTTTAGACAAGTTGCCTTTAATTTCAACTTTAATACTGTATCCTGAATTGTTTAGCTCTGAGAATATACAGGATTGCTCATCCATTAATAATAAATTCAAAAGTTTTTTTTTGGACGTGCGCAAAGCTTTCTGGATAGTGTATCTGTCTATGTTATCCCATCTATCTTTTTCAATAGCTATAGTAGAACCTGATTCTATTTCAAAGGAGTGATAACTATTAAGTTGAACATTTTGATCAGAGCACTCAACAATTTTACCTAATAATTTCAATTTTTTAAGTTCATTGTTGTATTCTTTCTTTTGTACGTTAATCTTCATAAAAACTAGTTTCCTTTCTGAATCAACGTTCTCGTCCTTTTTTATTTTCCTCAGAGTTTTCATCGAAACTCTGTCATTTAACGATATCACTGAAGCAATTATCTTAACGTCTTCATCTGTTTCCATCAACAACTTAACTGAATTCTGATCCTCTGCCAAAATTTTCAATTTCATCAGCCTGTGGGACGATTCTATAATTATCTTTATAAAATATTAACACTATATGTCAATGTTGTATACACTTGTTAACATCATATACAGATCTACTAGTCTAAGCTAAATAAAAATTAGCGAGGTAGGGTAGTCTGGAGTGCCCGCCGGGCTCATAACCCGGAGAGCGATGGTTCAAATCCATCCCTCGCTAAATAAAAATTATTGCTTATTACCATCTGTATTCCTTACCTAAAAATTCGTATACATAAGCTGTAAGAAAAGTAAATGCAGAAAAAATAGGAAACAGTAAAAACATAGTCAGAGTAGGTATTACATGAGAAAATGTAAATCTAGTGTTGGATATTTTAAAACCCATATACACAAAATACATCCAAAATAATGTAGTATAGGCTGCAAAAACGTAAATAGAATCTAAAGTAAATATGTCAACTGATTTGATAATTATACCTACTGAAGCCATGGCCTCAAAGTTTTGAAACCAAGGCAACATTGCATTAATTATATTCCTTAAATGATAGATGATATTCCACGTTAAAAAAAGAGAACTCAATAGCCCTGTAGTTATTACAATAGGCATTATGAACATCCCTAAAGCTTCATATCTTGGATTCAATATCATATCACTGTAATTGAACATGTTTACTATACCCCCTCTATACCACCTCAATCTTTGTTTGAACAAGCCGATTAATGTTGAAGGTACCTCTGTTTCTACTTGTGCATCATAACAGTATTCAATTTTGTAGCCATGTCTTTGCAACCTCAAAGCTATTTCCATATCCTCAGTAATGTTTTTCTCATCAAATCCGCCTAGCTCTTCAAAAAATGTTCTTCTGTACATTGATAATGGACCTGGAGTAACATATAATCCACCAATATTGTATATAGACCTAAAAAAATAACCAAAATTTATCCAATAATCAAGTTGTTGAACTTTCTGAATTAAGTTTTTTGCATCAGATACGGGTTTAACA
>JAOAJI010000041.1 GCA_026414265.1 Microcaldota archaeon | reverse complement strand
ATGAGGAAGGTACTGCTGCGTTTTTTTTAATAAATCTATTTTTTTCTATGGTGGGTTCTGGTATATTAATTGGATTTAGTGTATGGATGTATTTAGATTATCGTGAAGAGAAAAGACGTGCAGAAATAGAAAAGCACTTGCCTGATTATTTAATGTTGATAGCTTCTAATGTAAAGTCTGGTGTTTTAATAGAGCATGCTATATGGGATGCTGCAAAACCTGAGTTTGGATTATTATCAGTAGAAATGGAGAGGTTGGCAAAATTAGCAATAGGTGGCAGGTCTTTTGCAGAAGTTTTAGAAATGTTTAATCAAAGAGTTGGGTCAAGAATCATAAATCAATTAATTGTGTTGATTAATCAGAGTATTGCTTCTGGAGGAGAAATAGCAAAGATATTAGAGCAAACAGCTTCTGAAATACGTTCTTTGCAGCAATTACAAAGAGAAATTGCTTCGTCTATGGTCATGTACGGTATTTTTATCATGGTTGCTGGTTTAATCATGACACCAGTTCTATTTGCGTTGTCTTACAACTTAATAAATATTTTAAATAAAGTTTTTGAAAAAGTGCCTCCATATCGTGCTAATTTGAGATTTACAAGTATTAGTTTTACAGCCCCTACCATTAAAGCCGATACGTTTTATTGGTTTTGCGTGTTCACGATTATATTGACTACTTTAACGTCTTTGATGATGTACGGTGTGTTTAGAAATGGGCATTACACATCAGGTTTAAGACTGTTTCCTTTTGTTGTTATATTCACACTCGTATTCTTCGTGATTGCAGCAGACTTAATGAAGAAAGTCATGGTCGTTAACGTATAACGAGTAGTTATAAGACGATTAAGTGATTGTCTTTAGCAATTATTGCTAATGCTTTTTTAAGTTAATTTTCATAATTAATTCAATGGTCTTGTTTACTCTCAGAGGATTTTCTCAAGGCGAAATAATTTTTATGACTGCATTTTTTTTCTTTATAGTTATATTAGCTGTAATGTTACATTTTCTTTATCCAGGATCTGCTCAAGTTTATTTTGGAGAGCTTTGGCCAATTGGAATTACTACCTATGTCATAGATGAAGGTCATGTGTTAAAATTGAGTTTGAAAAACAATTATGGAGAATCGATAACAATTTATGGATTTTACGTGAACAATACGTTTTATGAGACGGATACTAGATTATCACGATATAAACCAACTGAAAAAATATCCATTAATTTGAAAAAATTTACATGTGAAGCGAATGCACAATATTCGATACCTTTTGGTTATAAGTATAAGACTCAAGACATGGATGAACCGCAGGAATTGATGGCTGAGGTGCCTCTTACAGGTAAATGCAAAGAAGCATAACTTGACCACATTTAATCAAATTTTTAAACATTTGGGCTTAAAATATATCCATGAACAATATCAAAAGCAATTCTGCTCTAAGTAACAAAAATAGTTTAAAGAATCTCTTCTATAGATTCATTCCTTTGGTATCAGCATCTTTATTTATGATTTCTTGTTCTTCATATTCTCCTCATGCAGAGTATTTCAATTATTACCCATATAAAGTCAGAGCAGTAGCGCAGAGTTATACTAGTTTAAATCTAAAATCTTTAAAGCAAAATAACAGCTCCGAGAATTTTCATGAACGATTAATTTTAATCAGGAATGCTATGAAGTCTCTTGAAGAACAAATAATAAACTTAAGTCAATCGAAAATTGAGCGTGGTGGCTATATAGTTTTGAATTCATCAGAAAAACCAACTATCATGTTTGTAGAAAGCGACATTGATAGACTTTTACAGTATTTACTAGAATTTCAGAGAAATGATTTTACTCATAAAATCAATTTCTTAAGAACTTTTTATGTAAATAAGTTGTTGCGTGACATAATAGAAATACATTTTTGGTTAGATGTTCACGAAGTAGGTGAAACTATACACCAATTGAGTGATATTGTAAGCATAAAAAATGATGAATCTTATTTGTTTATGACTGTTTATCAGATCGATGAACTGAAAAATTCTGAAAAAGTAGCAAGACAGAACTTGGAAAAAATCATTCTTGCTTTGAGATACAATTATCCTTGGTTTTTAAATCACATAGATCTATCAGATGAAGGTATGACTACATTAGCTAGATTTTATGTTCGTGCCGAAGATGACGTTCAAAGTAAGCCGATAATGTCTGATCTTGAAAACTCACGATGTATAGGAGACTTAATTTTAATCACTAAGAAGAATAATAATGTAATTGTTTATTACATCTCTAATGGTGGTGCAATAGAGGTTTTTAGAAAAGAAATAAACTCTAATGATAAGCATTAGTTAAGATAATTTTTAAGTCATGTGCGCCATGATGTGAATGACTTGACTCTGAAGAATGATGAAGAGGTATTACGCTGAGCGCATAGATTGCCAATATGGGAATGCTATGTTACATAAAAATTTAAGACGTTCTAATGTAGCGCATGAGGGAAAAATACCTTCAGCGAAAACGAAAAAAGTGAATTATAATTATTATAGAAGATTTTTTTATGGATTACTTGCAGGATTAGCATTATCGAGCTTTTATGTAGGTAAATCTATACCAGTAACGAAGGAAAACACTAATGAGTCAAAAGTTGTAGAATACCATAAACAAATTACTCACTATCAAAGAAATGCTGAGCAACTGCCTAATTTTTTCAATACAAGACTACAGAAACACTTACCGCAAATAGTTGAAAATATACCGAAATTGTTAGATGAAATAAAAACCCTGACAAGTCTAAGAAAAGAATCAGGAGGATTTTTAATTTATGAAGATGGTAAATATCGTTTGCAAGTAGAAAGAAGTGTAAACGAAATTGCATCATCATATATTGATGAATTTTTAAAAGGTAATTTTTCAAACATGCACAACTTTTTTGAGATTTACAAGACATTTGAAAATGTCTATGAAACAAAGACAGGTATAAGCCATAGAGAAATAGAGGTTATTCTAAGAACGTATGCAGCAGATATTTCTAAAGTGAAAACTTCTTATTTGGAAATTGAATTGAGTGACGGAAGCGTTTTTTTTGTAAATCTACAGAATATTAAGGAACTTAAGTCACAGGCAAGAGAAGTTTTAGTAATGTTAAAAGAGTTTTACATGCTAAGCTACTTATGGGTCGTTGATGTTGATAATTCAATCTCAAATGAAAAGATCGTCTGCAGATTTCACACTCATCCATACAATGATCCACACTATATGCCATCTTTAGGTGATATGAAAAATACTGAAATTCTCGGTAACAGTCTGTTATTTACTCAATTTAATGATGTTGTTCGTGTGTATGTAATATATCCTGACAAGTACGCACTGATCTTCGAACAAAAGCTAAATAAATAAACAAACAAACAAGCTTCTTAAAATTTAGATTTCGTATAAAAATCCACTAGTCTTTATAAAGCTTATTGAAAATTATTTTCAATAGTGGTATGATGAATCAAAGATTTTTCAATAAGAAAATTCAACCTTTAAGAGAGGATTTTTCTCAGAAGAAATTATTGTTATCAACTAATGAACCAAAAAGAGAAATTAATTTTGATCCACAGAGTGCCTTAAGTGTTTTAAATAACAGTCTTAATAATCTCCATTCTTTTCTGATAGTAAAAGAGCATGAAAAACTAGGCCACATACACAGGTACAATATCCCAAAAGAGGAAAGAGAGAAACTTTTGCACATAAGAGAAAGTGTTTTGAGATTAATCGAGATGTTAAACAAACATGGTTACGGTAATCAGATAAAAGATTTATTGCAGAACCATTGCGGAGCTCTTTTGGAATTCTTAAGCAAAGGAGATATAACTTACAATACAAACGATATCTTCTATCATCACATGCAAGAATTTGCTTTAGCTAGTGACAAAAGCTACAAAATGCAACTAGCAAATACTATAATATCTCTTCTTGAATATGCTGATGAGAATCAAAGGAATTCGTTTAAAATCATTTTATCGGAATTCGATTATCAAACTATCAAAGATTTAAAGACTTACTTGACACTGCAGTGATCTTCTGATGCGAGAAAACATTAGAAATAATGCCAATACCAATTTTAACATCAGAAAATCAGCGAACAACAAAGATGAAGTAACAAGACACGAAAGGTTGCTGAACTTTTTAAGGCACCATGATTGTAGTGGTTGTTCTGGATGTGGTTTAAAAGAACACATAGAAAAGAAACGTGCTGAGTTACTAGGAAACGAACCTTTCCAAGTTATCAGCTCTCAAAATAACACAGATTTGAGTTCTACAAAGAAGAAAGCCGACCTTATTGATGATATCTTATCAAGTAAGAGAACTACAAATAGTATTACAAATAACAACTCAGAATATAGATTAAACCATCAAGTTCATGAATCTGGTTGTTCTTGTCCTAGTTGCAGTGCGAAAAACAACAACATAGAAGAAATATTTAACATAATAAACAAGAAGCAGACACTTTTGGAAGATAGAGTTTCTCTTAATAATGACTCCGTTAATAGCAGTGCAAGACCAGTAATCAAACATGATGATGATTGTACTTGTTCAAGTTGCACAAGTAAAAGACAACACATAGATGATCTATTTAATAAGTTGAACAATAGATTTTTGCAGTCCGAAACTCTAGCTTCAGCAGAAACTATTGACAGAGAAGTAAGTGGAACTAGCAAAAGTAACGTTAATCAAAGATCTGGCAATTCTTTATTATATAATTACAATAAATCTTCTGACTATAATAATAACTATATTGACAATTTGACTAATCAAACAAAGATATCTGCTACTACGATAACCAAAGAGAATAAAGAAATAGTAGATTATTATTCAAAAACTACTCATGCGTATAAAATAACTATCGGAACAGACAACTTATTAGCTATTAAAGACAAGAAAAAAAGTGATCAAGAGACTTTTGAAACTTTGTATGTACAAGGACAAAACAATTCTTCCATCAAGTTGAATAATAATGGCGATAATTACTCTTCAAGCATTTCTTTTTATGAAGCAAAAAGTACCAATCTATTTCACAACAAAAATGATAGTATAAGAGCTGTAAAAGCTAGATCAGGACTACCTACTTTAGAAGAAGTATTGGCTATCGCATGGCTCAGAAAGCTATATGGTCATCTTTATGGATTAACTGATAGTGATGATCTATTAATTTCTACCAATCAAAGATTAAAGAAAAACCATACTCTTAGAGTTTCAGGAACTGAGGATCAACATTTAGATTCATTTAAAAAATTCAGTAAAAAGCTTGAGGTTTATAGTTCTCAAATAACTACTATTTTTGCCTCACTAACAATCATAGTTAGCAAAGTGATTGAAAGTACCAAAATTAAGCTTAGCAATTTCAACAAAATTTTTACCGAAATGAAAAACGATGCAAATCTATTCTTCAAGAATTATTTGTTTAAGCTTGAAACGATTAAACTAAACATAGATAAAAGAATTGGTGAAGTTAGTGATATAGTTAACGGAATGGTGAACAAGCTACAGAACAAGGTTGATAGATTAGTAAGTGGATATGTTGAAGTATTGAGGGGTGTAGTTAGTGATATAGAGTTGATGAAGAGGAGGATTATTAGAGGTGTTGCAGAGTTGGGGTTGTTGTATAGAGGAGTGATGAGTGTAGCGAAAGGGAGTGTTGATAGAGTAGTTAGTGATATAGAGT
>JAOAJI010000040.1:286-6084 GCA_026414265.1 Microcaldota archaeon | reverse complement strand
GTAATCAGGGAGAATACATTTTTCAATTGCAACAACTTATTAAAACAGCAGGCAAACGAAATAAAGAAATTCATTTAGCTATACTTAACCATCAACTTTCAGAATTAGAATTTAATAATTTATTGAGAACACTATTTTATCAATTACATTTTACATTTTACCAACTGAGTTTTCTTGAAAAAAATAGAAATATATTTCAAACGGAAATTAACGAACTAGAACCATTAGTAAAAGAGTATGAAAATCAATTTGAAAAAGGAAATGTTTCATTAAAAGAGGTATTTCGCTTAAGAGGATTATTATTTAATATACAATCTATTACCGCTCAAATTAAAGAACAAATAGCCGATTTAAGAAAAGATTTATCGGTATATACTCAAACCAATTTTAATGAAAATACGGTTTTTGTTCCCGATACTATCCATTTTACAGATTTTGATAAATTAAATATATTGAGTTTAATAGACACAGCCATTCAATACAGACCCGATTACCTCAATCAAAAAAAATATTATGAATACGCTACATTGAACTACAATTATCAAAAAGCATTATCGGTGCCTGATTTACAATTAGGTTATACCTTTGATAAGGCAGGAAATTTTATCATGAATTATTCAGCCCTTTCATTAGGACTGAACCTACCAGTATTCAACAGAAATCAAGGCAATATTAAAGCAGCCCAATTTTTAATCAAACAAAGCGAGACAGATATAAAACAAAAAGAACAAGAAATTCGACAAGAAATTTTAAATGCCTATCAAAAAATTATGACCACCAAAAATTTATACGATGCCACACAAAAAGATTTCTTGAAAAACTTTGATAATATTAAAGACGGCATGAGAGAAAACTTCAAAAAAAGAAACATATCTATTTTAGAATATGCCGATTTCTTTGATGCATACATCAACACAGTACAGCAATATTATGCCCTTCTGACCAACTATTACACTCAAATTGAAACACTCAATTTTTATATAGGGAAAAAAATTATAAAGTAAAAACGTATGAAACATCTTTCGCTGCTGCTATTCATTTTTATTACTTTGCTATTTGTGAGATGCAGTACACACCAAACAGAATCTCATGAAAGTAAAAATCAATTTTGCATCACAGATACCATGCAAAGATTAATAAAAACAGATACTGTAAAAACAAATTATGTCGAAAACGAACTTAACCTTGCAGGAAAAATTCAAGCCATACCATCCAAGAATATAAAAATATATCCACTCATCAGCGGCATTGTAAAAAATTTATATGTAGAATTGGGCGATTATGTTTCTGAAGGACAACCCCTTGCTGAAATTATAAGTAGCGAAGTGGCTGAATTTGAAAAAGAATTGGCTAATGCCGAAGCCGACTTACAAATTGCAAAGAAAAACCTGAATGTAGCCAAAGATATGTTTGATAGCAAACTCATTTCTGAAAAAGAATACATTACTGCTCAGAAAGAAGTAGAAAAAGCAGAAGCAGAACTCAAGCGATTAAAAGCCATATTCAGCATTTATCACATTAATGAAACAGGCACTTATACTCTTAAATCACCCATCAGTGGTTATATCATCACTAAAAATATTTCTCAAGGTATGCAAATACGCGCCGATGCAACAGACGAAATGATGACCATTGCAGATATTGATAAACTGTGGGCTGTAGCCAACGTTTATGAATCCGATATGAGTAAAATAAAAGTAGGCGAAAAAGCGTGTATAGAAACTATTGCATACCCTGACTCTCTCTTTGTAGGGAAAATTGACAAAATTTTTGAAATGCTAGACCCTGTTACCCGCACCATGAAAATAGCCATTCAATTAGACAATAAAAACTATCTACTAAAACCCGAAATGTATGCAAAAGTAAAACTCAAGTATTTTGAAAAATACCAATTACCTTATGTACCATCTCAATCTGTCATATTTGATAACGCAAAATACTATGTCCTTGTGTACAAAAGCAAATGTGATATTGAAGTCAGAAATGTAGAAATAGAAAAATCTAATAAAAAGAGAACATACATCAAAAATGGCTTGAAACCCGGAGAAGTCATTATTACTTCTTCTAACTTATTAATTTACGATGCGATTACTGAGCAATAAATAGGATGCACTTTTATGAATAAATTGGTATTTAACATTGTTACATTCTCATTAAAAAATAGAATAACTATTCTTTTTGCAACCGTTATTATTGTTATATGGGGTATTATCAGTTTTATCAATACACCTATTGAAGCATTTCCAGATGTTACCAACACTCAAATTATTATTGTAACACAATGGCCAGGTAGAAGCGCAGAAGAAGTAGAACGATTTATTACCATTCCTATTGAATTAGCCATGAATCCTGTTCAGAAAAAAACAAGTGTTCGTTCTGTTACGATGTTTGGTTTATCTATTGTTACCATTATTTTTGAAGATGATGTAGAAGATTTTTTTGCCCGACAACAAGTCAATAATCAACTTCGAAATTTGAACCTTCCACCGGGTGCAGAGCCAGAAGTACAGCCACCTTACGGACCAACAGGAGAAATATTCCGATATACCCTTGAAAGTAAAACCAGAAATGTAAGGGACCTATTAACCATTCAAAACTGGGTAATAGAAAGAGAACTTAAAAGTGTGCCCGGAGTAGCAGACGTAGTATCTTTTGGAGGTGAACAAAAAACTTATGAAGTTCAACTCAATCCTATATTGTTATCCAAATATGATTTAACACCGCTTGATGTATATGAAGCCCTTACAAAAGCCAACATCAATGTAGGCGGTGATGTCATTGAGCGAAACAATCAGGCATTTGTAGTGAGAGGCATAGGATTAATTAACAGTAAAGAAGACCTTGAAAATGTAATTGTAGATGATGTGAATGGTACTCCCCTATTGGTTAAACACCTTGCTGTGGTTAAAGAGTCTGCACTGCCGCGGGTAGGACAAGCAGGCAGAAACCTAAACGACGATGTAGTAGAAGGTATTATTGTCATGAGAAAAAATGAAAATCCATCTGAAGTGCTTAAAAGAGTGAAAGAAAAGATTCAAGAATTAAATGAAAAAATTTTACCATCAGATGTCAAGATGATAACCTTTTACGACAGAGATAAACTAATGCACTATACTACACACACTGTTCTTTCTAATTTGGCTGAAGGAATCATTTTAGTTACTGTCATTGTTTTTATTTTTATGGCGGAGTGGCGTACTACCTTAATAGTAGCACTGGTAATACCTTTGTCATTATTATTTGCATTTATCATGATGCGATTAAAAGGCATGACAGCCAATTTACTTTCATTAGGAGCAGTAGATTTTGGAATTATCATAGATGGAGCAGTGGTAATGGTAGAAGGAATTTTTGTAACACTGGACCATCTTGCGCATAAAATAGGCATGGAAAAATTTAATAAACTGCTGAAATATGGTATAATTCGTAGAAAAGGTGGTGATTTAGGTAAAGCCATCTTTTTTTCTAAGTTAATCATCATTACAGCCCTTCTTCCCATATTTTCCTTTGAAAAAGTAGAAGGAAAAATGTTCTCGCCATTAGCATACACATTAGGGTTTGCACTGCTTGGAGCACTACTCTTTACCCTAACTTTAATTCCGGTTTTAATATCCTTATTGTTTAATAAAAATGTGAAAGAGAAAAAAAACATCTTTGTAGAATGGATACAAAAGAATTGTTACAATGCTTTTTTGTTTTGCTTTAAATACTCAAAAATAGCCCTTATTTCTGTAGCAGGGATTTTTTTAATAGTATTACTATCTGCTAAAAAATTAGGTACCGAATTTTTACCAACTTTAAATGAAGGGGCTTTGTGGATTACAGCAAAATTACCAATGTCAGCATCCTTAAATGAATCGATTAAAATGACCCGAATAATAAAGAAAAAACTACTTCAATTTCCTGAAATAGAAGAAGTATTAGACCAAATAGGTAGGTCTAATGACGGCACTGACCCAAATGGATTTTATTTTGTTCAAATACAAGTTAATCTTTATCCGAAAGAAAAATGGAAAAAGAAAAAAACTTTAGATGAATTGATTGCAGAAATTGATAAGGAACTATCTCAAATTCAAGGGATTAATTATAATTATTCTCAACCTATTATTGATAATGTGGCAGAAGCGGTAGCAGGGGTAAAGGCAAATAATGCAATTAGAATTTATGGCAATGATTTGCAAGTGTTAGATACCCTTGCCAATGAAGTATTAAAAAGAATAAAAGACGTGCCTGGTGTAAAAGATATAGGAATACTTAAAAATATAGGGCAACCTGAATACCGCATCTTACTAGATGAATCTAAAATGGCGGCCTATGGAGTAAGAACTGCCGATGCCAATGCGGTTATTGAAATGGCCATCGGTGGAAAAACCGCTTCTATGTTGTACGAAGGCGAAAAGAAATTTGATATTCGTCTTCGGTTTGCCCCCGAGTTCAGAAGCACAGAAGAAGATATTATGAATATCAGAGTTCCAACCATTGCTGGGGGAAAAGTTTTATTAAAAGAAATTGCAACTTTTGAAAAAATAACAGGACCCGCCTTTATTTATCGTTATGCTAATAAAAGAATCATCGCAGTAAAGTTTTCTGTAAGAGAAAGGGACCTGGGCAGTACAATTAAAGATGCACAGAATAGGGTAAAAGATTTGAAACTTCCTAAAGGGTATTCTATGAATTGGGTAGGAGAGTTTGAAAATCAGGTGAGGGCAAGCAATAGATTAGGACAAGTTATTCCAATCAGCTTAATTGCTATTTTTATTATATTGTTTATCATGCTTGGAAATACCAGAGATTCATTATTAGTGTTATTAAATGTTCCTTTCAGTGTAGTGGGAGGCATTTTGGCTTTACATATTACAGGTATCAACTTTGGTATTTCTGCCGGAGTAGGTTTTATTGCCTTACTTGGAATTTGTATTCAAAATGGTGTTATACTCACTCAGGTATTTAAAAATAATTTTGAAAAAAGAATGCCCTTGCATCAATCTATAACAGAAGGCGTTAGAACTCGAATTCGTCCAATAGTTATGACCGCTTTAATGGCTATGATTGGTTTATTACCCGCTGCTGTTTCTACGGGCATTGGCTCAGAAAGTCAAAAACCATTGGCAATCGTTGTAATTGGTGGGCTTTTCACGGCTACATTGTTTACCTTATTTATCTTTCCAATTGTTTTTGAAAAAATATATAAAAAATTCGGCTGAAAATCATGATGAGCATTACCCTTATTAGTATTGTGTATATTTGCCCAAAAAATAATATATGAAAGTAGCAATCAATGGCTTTGGTAGAATTGGAAGAGCTTTTCTCAAAAACTGTATTCATCGTAAAGATATTGAAATTGTAGCTATCAATGACCTTACCGACACCAAAACTCTGGCGCATCTATTAAAGTACGATAGCGTACACAGAAAATTTTCTGATCATGTTTCATATTCAAACAACCATTTGCTCATAGAAGGCAAAGAAATACCTGTTACATCCATTAAAGATATTGATCAATTACCTTGGAAAAACTTTGATGTAGATATTGTATTAGAAAGTACAGGTTTATTTTTAGATAAAGCCAGTGCAGAAAAACATTTGAAAGCAGGAGCAAAGAAGGTGCTACTGAGTGCTCCACCTAAAACAGATGATATTAAAGCAATTGTAATAGGCGTGAATGACCATATTTTAGATAAAAACGATTGGATAGTATCTAATGCATCTTGTACTACCAATTGTGCTGCACCTATGATTAAGGTAGTATTAAAATATGGAATTGAAAGTGGATATGTAAGTACAGTACACGCTTATAC
>JAOAJI010000040.1:0-276 GCA_026414265.1 Microcaldota archaeon | reverse complement strand
CGCCGACCAACGGCTACACGATGCTCCACACAAAGATTTAAGAAGAGCCAGGGCGGCTGCTGTGAATATTGTTCCTACATCTACAGGTGCTGCCAAAGCTGTTACTAAAATTTTTCCGGAGTTAAAAGGCAAACTTGGCGGCTGTGGCATCAGAGTGCCTGTTAGTGACGGCTCTTTAACAGATATTACTTTGTTTGTAAAAAATCCACCAAAAGATGCTCAAGAAATCAATGCTTTATTTAAGCAATATGCTGAAAATGAATTAAAGGGTATATT
>JAOAJI010000003.1 GCA_026414265.1 Microcaldota archaeon | reverse complement strand
TAAATGAATCAAGCAATCAAGAAAGGTCATTTGTTTGTAAAGAGGGTTTAACTGTATTGTGTTCTCCACCGTATTGTTCAGATAGTTGTAAAGTAGATCCTCCGATTCCACTATCTAAATCAATATCATACGTTGGTCAATGTCTTGGTTGCTCTATGAGCTGTGCAATGCGAGATCCAGGATACGAAGAGAAATGTCCAGATTATTGTTTTAATATAGTAGAGCTCCCTAATAAATTTGCAGAGTTTTGTCCTATCACTAAATCCAAAATTGATGTAGTTATTACAGATGAATGTGAAAATTGCTATAACAAATGCGATCCTGCGTGTATTACTATCCCTCCACTCAGAACAAATTGTAATGAGTTATGTGGAACATCTGAGGAATTTGGTAGAGTAGACCCTAATTCAGTAATAGATAGTCTATTATCAGAATCATTTGGAGGTACAAGCACCCCAGCGGATATAGCTGCAGTCAGTGTTATTTACATACCAGCTTATGTTTTGCCTTTGTTTATGTTTATGTTGATTTTGGCTGGTATAAGGGCTCTATCTGCGTTTTTAGGTGGTGATATTGATATACCTGGAATAGGGAAGGTAATATGAAAAAATTTATTATATTATTATATTCGATTATTCAAGTATCGCTCATGTTTGCGCAGAATTCTTATCTTTCTGCTAGTGGAATTGGGTTACTAGGTATATTTACTTCAATCTTTATCATTGCTATAATTTTTATGGCTGCTAAACTGTCGGGGAATGTTAAGTTGGAGATCTTTGCAAAAGAAGAAGGAAAAAGCACAATAATTACGTTTTTGATAATTGTTATATTTACTTTATCTGCATCTTTTTTCAATGAAATCACAAAAGCTTTTTTGGGAAGCTTATTAAGTAATTCAAATTATGCGTACGAGTCTATAGATGGTTATGCATATGGCTTTCTACAGCAAGATTTAAAACAATTGCTTATACTAGCTAACAAGGTTTATACTTTAATTCAGAAGATAGCCGTTGAATCTTCTAAATCCGTGTATTGTGGTTTTTTGGGTGTCGGCTATACTATTAATGTCTGTGCTGTGGTATCTGTTCCAATTGCTTCATTAAACATATTGCATTCTACATTAGTTGCGTCTGTCAGTTTATTTTCTACTCTTCTTAGTGTCCTTGAGTTTTTTAGAAGAAACGGTTTATTATTTTTGTTTTTGGGAGTTATAGCTAGAGCATTTTCTTACACAAGAGGTACTGGCAATGCTTTAATAGCTATATTTATTGCATTTACTTTTGTTATGCCTTTGGTAATAATTGGTTATAGAACAATCTATCAAGAAATTAAGTTTTTTGTCGTAAATTCTAATTATCCTAATCAAGAAGGTGGAATGACGAATTTAATGAAAGAAAAGTCAGGATATTCAAACATTGATTATTCTTATATTTTGAGCTTGAATGAGTTTGATAGTCTTAGATCTTATTCATGTGATCCACAGGATAGTTCATTGGTTTCTAAAGTAAATTACATAAAACAGTTATATAACCTTAAAGTATTTGAACCTATTCTGTTCGATGTTTATTTCTTTTATATGTTGATGCCTGCGTTTGTTTTTTTAGTCACTTTTGGAGTTATTCATTCGCTTTCAAGGATGATGGGTGTTGATATAGAAGTATTTAGATTGGAAAGAATACAGTGAAGGATTATGTTATGTAGTGCTGATGCAATATATCAACAAGGTGCGTTGATAGTTATTGCGAACATCATATCTGTGTTAATTGGTTTAATTATGTATGTTTTAGCAAATATTTTGAGTAATGATAGATTGAAAGTCACTGCAATAATGACTTTTGTTTCAATCATAAGTACTTTCATATTAGTTATCGTTGTTGTATTGATTCTTAACTTGACATGTGCTATCAAAGTAGATCTTTTACTACAAACCTTGGAAACAGGACCTCTATCTTTAAATCCTTCTCAAAAAACACCAATTGAGTTATCTTCTTTATTACCTGAACATAATAATATTTACAATTTTTCTATATTTTATTTGAGTTGGGTAAAACTAGTTGTCCACAAAGAAATTACAGATACGCGCAATGCTCTTAGAGATGCAATATTGCTTTCGAGTATTAACAAATGGAAGTGTGGGGAACGTGGCCTTGCTGCAGTTCTTTGTTTGGTTGGAGGAATAGGTCTAAACCAGAGACCTAATGCAGGAATATCTGTAGAAATACGTTTACTAGAAATAAAGTTATATTCTTTGGTGACAGGTATTTTTACTACCTTAACACAAATGAAATTTTTGTTGTTTATACAACATGGATTTCTTGATTTTTTACTGCCTTTAGGAATTATCATTAGAAGCCTACCAGGAACAAGAGTAATGGGCAGTGCAATAATTGCATTTTTATTAGTTGTTTATGTTTTGTATCCTTTGATACTTTCAATAAGCGGTATGTTGTGGTTTCCAATAGTTAATCAATTAGGTGTTACATATCATCCGAATAATTATTTGCCTTTAACAACCTGTATCAGTTCTATTGACAATTTCATTATACCTAGTGACAATCCGATTAGAAATCAAAGAATGATATATCTGACTTTTCTTTCTTTAGCCACAACGATCTTTATGCCAATATTGCATGCGATTATTTTAATAGCCAGTGTTAAGCATTTGGGGCGATTAATAGATGTTGATATATTCACAGGTAGATTTTTTGATTTCATATAAAATTTTTAATATTAAATGAGGAAATCTATGGGAATTATGAAAATAATGATTAATTCAAATCTTTCTTCATCAAAATCTAACAAAGTGCATTTAGTATTGGAATTATTTTTATTGTTGTTTCTGACCAATAATGCATATGCTCAATATCAGGGCTTTACTTGCGACTTAATGATCGATACTCTATTATTTAATCAGAGGATTGGTTTAAGTCCATTATCTAACTACGCTATACTATCTTTTTTGATTATATTTACAGGATTCATTATTTTAACAGTATTATACATGTTACAGCACTTTTTCGTTAAGAATGCGGAGTTTGAAATATTTATCAAAGCAGAGTTTTTACAACTAGTTGCAAGTTTCGTCATATTACTTACAATAGTATTTCTAGTTGAAACATCCATAAATATTATCACGCCATATATAAATGCTTTTAATCCTCACCTTAGGCCTATAGTTGGTCCAGTTCAAAAATATTCTCTAGCTTGTTTTGCGGCAGCAAACATTGATTATGCACTATACAAATTAAACATTTATTATAATCAACTGATAAGAGAAGTCTTTCAAGGAGAAAGAGAACTTTCAAGGTGTTTTTCAATATTTGGTTTTCAGTTTTGCCCTGGATTAATGGATTATTTAACAGGAAGTTCAAGGTATTATAATATCTTTCAGAGAGTAATTAGAGCACACATGCTTGGTGACATGGCGATTAATCTGCAGATTTCTCTAGCTGCACAGATGCAACTTTTGAGATTAATAAATTACACTTCATTGTCGATTCTCTTACCTTATGGAATAGCACTTAGGATACTGCCAATAACTAGGGGAATAGGAGGTTTAATGCTAGCCACAGCCATAGGCTTCTATTTTGTTTTCCCATTAGCATATTTCGTTGCACTTGAAATACCTGCAGGTGAATTAGTTGAAAGGACTACTATTCCAGGGCAGGTATGTTACCCTTCTTTTGCGGGTGTAATTTCTACTTATGAATCTTGGATGAGTAGCTTTTTAACAACATTTTCAATCATTGACGTAATGACTGATTTCATAGCACAGCTAAGAATTTTCGAATGGATAATTCCATTTGTTGCTTTAGCAGTCACTGCGATTTTCATAAGATTTACAGCACCATTGCTTGGTTCTGATAGCGTAGAGCTCTTTTCAGTAATTAATAAATTAACGTGATAGAGTGATAATTATGAATTCCAAGCAATATCTACTCATTCTTTTTTTCATTTTTGTTATTTTTTTTGCTTTGAGTGGTTGTGACGTAAACGCTTCTTCTGTTAATTCTACGCTTTCACCTTTTCAGGAAGATAGGTGTATCGATCAAAATCTTATTGCAATGGTTTGTGGATTCTCTCCAAACGCAAAGAGGCTAGAAACTAAAGATTCGCCAATAGATGTTTTAAAAAACAAACAAATTTCTGAACTTAACACAAATGTATCTATACAACAAAATTTACTTGGCAGTGTATGTACTTTTGAAAGTCTTGATAACAGGTTACAATACAAACTTACGAGATCCTCTGCATTTATCAATACTTTTAGAATAGGTGTTGATGGTGAGTTTAATGATTTTGAAATAATAAAAAATTTAGTTCCGATAAGCGATTCGCAGTGTAACATTAATCCAAAGGTAAAAACAAGTGATGTAAGAAAGGATAGATATATGAATTATGCTGCACCTTCTTATTTATGCTATTTAGCATCTTCGTGGTGTAGGTTTGATGTAGATCCTTTAATCGATAAACTTGCTGTTGGTGAAAGAGTTAACTACCCGTTCTTGAGATTAGGTAATTACAACTATTTAGATGAGAAATGGTTTTATGTGGACGAAAGAGACGAGAGAGCAGAAGATTTGTTTAACCAAGGTGCTGGAAATTTAGTAATAAAGATTAATCCATACTTTTACAGAAGAGTATTGCCTAGAGCATGGAGAGCATATGATAAAAATGATTCAGTCAAATTTGAATGTAAGAATTCCAACGAATGCTTTTCAGGAGTATGTTCCAAAGATTTCTATTCCAGAGGCGTATGTAAGCACAAAGTTAGTGGTATCAACATTCCATGTGATTGTACATATAAAAGATTTTTTATAGGCCATAATTTTTATTCAGGTGTTTTCTGTAGACTAACAAGAAATACAAATGAAATCTATATAAAACTGAATAAGGACTCTTCGGGATACTATTTTTTGACAGACGAAATATTTGATTTTTCGATGGTAGAGAAATCAGCCAGAGACAAGTATACAAATGTTGATATTTTTAATTTAATAAAAAATTCTAATTTCGTTAGTAATTGTGAAATTCCTAAAGATTCTATTGTAAACACAACACCATTAGAAATAAAACTAGGAGGGGGTGTTAAGAAAAATAACCATAATGTAAGAATCAATGTTGGTTCTGGGATTTGTTCTGATGATGCACAAGGCCTTTTATTAGAAAATTATGGTTGGTGTGAACCATGTACTTATATGACTATGGCTACGCAGTATACAGAACATAGATATCGCAATTTCGCAGAGCTCTGCCCAGCATACCATACTATCTATGATGAACTAATTGACACCTCTCATGTACTCGCTAAGATTGCTAGTCCATCTAAAAAGGGAGGTGGATTATTTAGTAGTACGAGAAGGTATTGTGATTTAAGCTTTAGTGAAAGTTATATAGGTTTTGGAACTAGACCTGAAATAAACTGTGGAAGATGGCCTAGTGAAAAATGGAATCAGCATTATCCACATCCTGGACTTCTAGCATATTATCTTACTAAATATTTATCACAAAATGTATTTCCTATAGTTGATATTGATGATATGTTATCTTATGATGATCAAAGATGTAGAGATAGTGTATTTTCTGCTGTAAGTTCTCATAATTCTGGTAATAGAGGACCTGTAATGCTAAATTTCAAGAACTTTACTAGACCTGAAGAAGTACTAAAAAGAATTATTCCTTTCAGGTATGCTCAATGGTATGATGTTAATACAGGTACTCGAGTCGGGAATGTTAACGACCCTGAGTGGGTTCATTTAAAAGGATGTTCACCAACCTGTTTTGTTGGTTTGCAAGTAGATTCAGTTAGATTAGGCATTTATAATATCAAAAATCCTCAGGATTACGAAAATGCGGTGTTCAATTATTTGGAATCTATGTTAGGTACTGCTACATCTCAAAACGTTCACCAAAAAAATTTAGATAGAGAATTAGATTTTATTGCTATAGACTTTCCGGCTCATAGATATTATCTTTGGTATCAGGATTTATCTTTGGAAAGAGCTTTTGCTTCAATGTTACAATTTCACGCCAACCTATCACGTAAGATTTATGATAGATGGCAAAAGTTTGTTATTATCAAACCACTGTGGGGTATAACTAACTACACTAAACAGGAGCATTCAACAATAATAAATATGAATAATAATAGGAATCCGCATCCAGAATATATAGAAAGTCAACAGACTTTCATATCTTCTGTTGGTGGAACTTCTTGGTTCATCTGCCCGAGTATTCTAGATGATGCAAATGGGTTATATCCGTTTAGGGCTCTTAAAGCTGCAGATCAAAATCAAAGAGTAGTTTTATACATGAAACTTATTACAACAGGAGGAGCGATCCTAGACAATGATGAAATTCAAGTTAGACACCCCGTTAGATATCCTAATTGGGATGTATCTACTCCTAGCGGTACTGACTGTGATTGTTGTGGCGATCATACTCGCTTTAATTTTGATGTTGTTAATCGTTTTTCCACCTCTTGGTACAGCTACAGCATTTCAGAATTAAAACAAGGTGTTACTTCTGACATAACGTATTTAGCATCCATATCTAATGGTTTCTTAGGCTTAGCAGGCAATACAAAAGATGAGGCAAATCCATTTATGAGATTGTTATTAAATGTTTCTCTTTGCGAAGATAAAATGCCTGCTTATAAAGATAGTGTAGATCTTTATTGGAATGAAAAAATACATGGAATGTTTATCAGATTCTTGTTAGAAAATCAAAGAATATTGACAGATTCAGTTACTATAGGTGCTATACTTACATCTATTAATGACAGAGACAATCCACAAAAAGATGTAGATGGTTATCCTTTAATACCAATAATATGGAGGACAAACATAGGTATATGCGGTATTGGTGAAATTAGAGAAGATAAAGCTAGTAGAGATAAATATGGCTACCAACAATCTGAAGTAGCAAAAACTTTGCAGAAATACGGCAGATTGATAACAGGTCAGAGAGATATGGTTTTATACACTCGGCACTATGCTGTAGATAATTGTACTTATCTATCATTTGCAGATCCTTCTTCACCTGTTGGTTATTATGCACCTGATCCGAATTGTGTATTAACTAATTATACAAAATATGATGAAGTTCCTTATTGTGTAAAGTGTTCTACATTAGAGTTAAGTGAAGGCAAATGCGGGCCAAAATACCAGGTTTCAGATGATGGTGTATTTTGCAAAGTTCCGGAAAATGCAGATCCTATGGAGTATAAACTTGATATATCTAACCAACCACCTATACCAGATGATGTTAAAAAATTACATCCTGTTAACGAGCCTCTGTCTTTTGTTAAATGTGGTCTATGTAAATACAATACTTCTTACGGATCGTGCTACTTAATGAATTCCTTTACAGGTTTTAAATTAGCAGAATATCCATTTTCTCCGTCTCTATTAAAGCCGTGGGATATGGATATTATATCTGCCATGTATGATTCTAATGATATGCCTATATATTGTTGTTTGATAGACAAAGACTACAATCCATATCAAGCTAGAGCTATTTATAGTTTTGGTTTATCAAATACAGCAAACATGACTAATTATTACACGTTTATGAGAGAGGTATATCGAGTAGCTTCACCAGAGACGATAATCTTCTCAAAAAAAGGAACAAATTTTGTAAATGTACATTTAGGTAAAGCAGAATACAACATTAACATGTTTAACTTTGTTAGAATAGATGATGAAAGAATACTTGAATGTAAACTTGGCAGGAACGTAAATATCAGCATTTGTTATGACAACAATGTCCCAAACATAAACTCCTATAGTAATATTGTAAACAACTTAATGCAAAGAATTCTGATTGAAGTTCCACCAGATCAGCGGTCTTTAATTTCCTTAGAACAAAAATTTGTGGAAAGAACTGAGTTGTCTTCCAAATATAATAAAAACTGTAGTCTTTTTGTTACTACAACATCAGTACCTTTTACTAGAATGGAAAAATTACATCTGTTAGAGTTTGTCGGTCAAGGAAAAGGAGTGCTCATCATTGCTGATTTTATAAATAACGGTTTGTTAAAAGAATTTGAATTTAAGATAAATGAATCTACAATAAGCTACTCCGATGTTGGTATTAACATATCTTCAGTTACTATTGATGATGATTTCAGGCTTTACGAGATAGATTCTACACAGTTACCTGGCATATTAAGTATATTAGACAAAAAAAATCTAAGTAGTACTTTTAAGTCATCTTTAATAGTAGTTTCAGGATTGGACACTCAAGGTACGAGTACAAGGACTGCAGGTAAATTAGGATTAGGTATTTATCGGTTTGGTAGAGTAGCTGTCATTACTTCTGACATCATGCAATATCAAAACAGTGAAGTATTGGAAAATATTAAAGAAAATACATTGAGATACGTCTTAAGATTTGGTAGATGATAATAAAAAAAAATTTAGAATTTTTGCCCTCCAAGGTTTTGCATTTGTATTATTCTTGACATTTGTAAATCTGGCGATACTCCATAGTTCTCAAGCGATAGTCCTGATCCGCCAATCGCCTTTGAGTAGTTAGCTACGCTTTCGAAGTTTTGTTCTAAGAGTCTACTTCTTTGATATGTATCATACGTGCCAGAAATGACTAGCATATCATCAACCAATGTTTGAAGTGCTTTATTAAGTTTTTCTGAATCAAAAAATGTAGTACCTTTTTCTTCATCTTTTTTTACGTATTTTTTTGCTAGTGCTTCATAATAATCTGGGTTGACGCTTAATATGAATTCAGCTAATACTGGATTAACAGATCTAATTGTAGAATACACATCATAAACGCTCAAACTGTTATTTTGATCTGTAGGCATTTCTGTAACACCTTGAGTTATAATGGGTGTTTTCTTTAAAAAGGCATCGATTCTTTCTTCAATTTCTTTTTTTGATCTGTTGTATAACATGACAGAGATTTCTTTTGCTATCTCAATGTGTTCAGAATTTGTGGTTGTTTTACTTTGAGGATTGCTAGGGTCAGTTATTAGATAGGAAAAAATGGCTTCATCAGATATTTGAATACCATCATGTGTGCTTTTAGTTGGAAGGTTTTCTGGATTATTGTTTAATGAGTAATAAAACAATGAAGGGAGTAGCGATGAGAAAGGTGATGAGAGACCATGTGATTTAATCGTTTCATCAGTTGCTAGTGCTTCTTGGAATAAAAGTTGAGCATTTTGAGAATGTATCAATTGATCAAGTTTTTTTGCTTCTTCTAGATCTGACATCATTGCAAGTAATTTCAATTGGTAAGGAGTGTATGTAACTTGTGTAGAATCTTGATTTTTTGTCATTATCTTATAGGCCATATAGGCTTTCATTAAATTTTCGTAGTCAAGGTTAGACTTTGCCGAGCTGAACCAATATCTTAGATTATCTTTTAGCTTGAGTGCATCATCTACACTTATTCCGTGAATTAGAAGCCCTTCTGCTATAGTTCTTTCAAATATACTTTTAACTTTGGATTTACTTACTGCTTGAAGTTTTATTTCTTCGTTTTGAACAACAGAATAATCTTTTTCAAGTTCTCCACTGAGTTTTTCAAAGATTGTTACATCTCTTGTACGTAATACAGTTTCAATCACCGAACCTATTTGTATAATTCTTGCTGCAGCAAGTGCTCTTTCTTCGTAACTCAAATCTTCATTATTTATTCTACTACTATAGTATGCAAGCAATTTCCTTAGCTTAATGAGGTTATCTTGAATAAATTGTTTCTGATCTTGAGGTATTTGGTTTTGTTTAGCTTGGTCTTCTAGTATTTTATTTATTTTTATCATGTTTTCTTCAAAATTTCTCGCATAGAAATCAACTTGTTCTGCCGCTTTTTCTGAGTTGAATTCAACTAACATGCCAAAATCTGTTTTATCAATCCCTGCTAAACATCTTAAAAATTCCAAATCTGAGGCCATACCTAACATAATACTTCTTTTTTCTGGGTCCAGTTCTAGCATCGCTTTATCTATCAACATATTTTGTAGTTTAAACGTTTCTTCATTAAGTCTAATCAATGCTTGTTGGGCAAGTTCTAAATTATAGTCCATGCTAAGTATATCTATACCTGGCAAAATCTTGTTGAGTCTATCATACAGTCTTTTTTCTGGTTCAAGTTCTTTATACAGCGTATCATTTAACTCTGCAAACCTTCTGTTTAGTTCAGAAGAAAACGGTAGTTCTTGTTCTAAACGTGGTAAATTACGTCCTGCACTCAAATACAGAGTTTGCATTATATATTCTGCTCTATCAAAGACATCAAGGTTTGAAAGTACTTTTTTTCTTTGTTCTAGCAGTCCAAGAGTGTGGCTAGTATCTGCATTAATTAGTAGTGTTTGAAGATTTAGATCGTCTTTGAATCTTTCGTCTCCAAGTAGATAGAAGAACGAATCTATTATTCTTGTGGCACTATCTGTTTGATCTATACTATTGATAAAATGCATCAATTTAATTTTTGTTGGATCTAATGTAGATAATGTATGGGCTAGTTCAAGTTGATTTCTTTCGTTTAATCTGAAGAACATATAGCACTTTTTTGTGCTATCATATTTTACATAAGAATGCTGATCTAGTTTCATAGGTTGAATCTTCTTTGTTGCTGTTTCAGAAAGGTTTACGCTATTTGCTGAGTAAATGAATTGTTGGTCATCTATACCAACATTAACATCTTTAATCTTTAATATATCATTTTCAATACTTGTTTGTGCTTGTATAATCAAAGGTTCTTTATTATCTTTCAATTTTATTTTAATTAGTCCATTTGAAACTTCAACGTATTCTATATCTTCTACTTTAATCCAACCTTGTTCTCCTTGTTGGACCTCATCTTTTTTTGTTTGTATAGTACCTTGTGAGACCTTTATATATTTAATAGAGCTATGCTGATCTTGGTCTGTTTTATCATCAAAAGCCTTCAAAATTTTTAAAATTGTTTCTTCATCTGTTATAAGTAAACCGAAGTTTTGTTGATTTCTCAATACTCTAAGCTCTCTTTCACTTGAATCAAGTTTTTTGACAAGTTCATGTTTCGCTAAGACAGTAGTGATATACATAATTTGAGCTAACCTAAATCTTTTTGCTTCATCCTTAGGTGGATCCACGAGTTTTATTTTACCAGTTTTAAATTCAATGCTAATAACTTCTTGGTTTGCGTTGTTAATCACAACTAGGCTTTCAGCCTCTTTTTTTGTTGAAATCGTGTATTCTTCATCATCTATTTTTATCTTCACAGTTTGTCCATCGTTTACACTTTCAGTTAAATCTATTTCTAGTCCGTTAGCTTTTCTTGCCACTAACTTGTTGCTTTTAATGTAAATCACTACTTCTGTTAATGTTTTATCTCCCACAGTGACATTAGAAGATGAAATAATCTGTCTACCTATGGTAGTTCTTGTAATATTATCATAAATAGAATCTGGATTAGACGCTATAATTTCAAATTGTCGAGCATCAATTTTCCCAGACAGATAATCAGCAAACGCTCTGCTCGTTGATGTTAAAATGGCTTTGTCGTTTAATACCAAGTTATTAAATAATAAAATTGCTGCTTTTTGCATTTCATTCAATTTAGTTCCTACTGTTCTTACGAATTGTTGTTTATTTGGTGTCATATCGCCGGGCTGGAAAAACAGAGGTGCCATAGAAACTCCGTAATAGAAACTGACTAGCCTTTTAAGCATTTCTTGTCTTTCTCTTTCGATAAGAGCGTCAATGTCTGAATTTTGATGCAAAGTGATTCCTAAGTTTTTCAGTCTATTGTGAATATTTTGTTCAAATCTAATAAGTCTTCCACTATCTGTAAGTAAAGAGTTTAATTGATTTTTTAGAGCTTCATAATTTCCATCGTTTAGAGCTTTCGTTATATCCTCACGTTCTTCTTTAGTCACAAAATCGTCTGATAGAATCGAAAAAAGTTCATTTAATTTCTTGCTTATGTCCTGTTTCAATTCTTCTCTCTTTCTTTGATCTGTTTTCTCTTCTTCTAACTGCTTAATTAATTCGTTTATCTCTTTTATGTTAGATTTATATTTTTGTTCTAATACCATTTTTGTTTCTTCTTTATTCTGAGCAAGTTTATAGTCCAACAAAGCATTGATTCTTTGATTGATTAAAACCATGTCTCTGTAGCTTCTATTAATTACTTCACCATAACCGCTTAACCAATATCTGAGGCCATCTAGAGGCATGACACCTACTATGTCAGAATCAGCACCAAGTCTTACTTTTGCATACCCCTTATTAACAATAATAGTTGTTTTTTGTGCTTTATTTTCTTCGAATAGCTTTTGTAGGTAGCTGTTTAATTTTTCACTTAATAGCGCTCTTTTTCTTATGAAATCCTTTTTTTTCTCATCTTCTGGTACATTCTGTGGTTTGTCTTTAGATTGAATAATTTGTTGTATCTCTGTTTTTTGATTAGCATCATTAGTTAGTTGAGCAATTAAGGAATCTACATTTCCGTTATGGTGTCTTATTGCAAGCTCATTAATATACATATCTTGGTTTTGTAGTAATAGCTCATACACTTTATCTACGATTCTATTGATTTTTTGATCGATTATATTGATTTTTTGATCCCCTGAGTTTCTATTAAATTCTTGTAAATCTATTTTAACTCCAAAACTCTCAAGTGTGCGAATAATTTTATTCATTATTGATTCTTTTTCATTTTCATTTAACGTATCTGACAATAACTTATTGGTTTGAGAAATCAGAATTGCAAGTTTCTCTGCTCTACCTTCTAACGTATAAACTTCTCTTTCTATGAATTGATTTGCTGTTAGACATGCATATATGTAGTTGAAAACGTCTCTTGCAAATCCTAATCTTGGGTCATAAATAAATCTCAATGTTTGGCCTAGGGCGGTTTTTCTAAATTTAGACGCTCGTATGTTGTTCATTATCATTAAAAAAATTAAAACTCTGATTAGGTTGCTCCAGTAATTGCGATCTACTTTTGGGCCTTCAAAATAGCTTTTCAAATACAGGTATTCTTTTAATAAGAGGCTTCTTTTTTCTCTTTCGATAGGATTTATGTCTTTTAGTTCATCTTTATTTTGCTTAAAATACTTATCAAGTTCAACGTATCTTACATATTGGATCGCATAGTGTGCGCTTAACACTATGATACTCATAGCCTCTTCATTATAGCTGATATCTGAATTAAAGTTGACATGTTTGAGCTCAGGTAATCCAAACAAGTTACCAAATATTTTAGCACTGTTCTCAACTAAAATGTTACTAACCTCACTAGCAGTGCGTCGTATAAAGCCAATTTTTGTTAATCCTAGGTCTTCCATGAACGCTACTGATAAGTAAGCTGATTTAGCTCCCATGCTCTCACCTATTTTATTAAGTCTCTCCATGATGCTATCTTCTTCAGTTCTTTTCGATAGACCTAGAACTTCTTTCAATTTATTCAATCCGCTGATAGATGCTAAATGTTGTGTTGCCATCAAAATAGTAACAGTGTCAATAAAATTACTTCCTGTAAATCCTCGCATGCCTTTTGTTGTAAGCCTTTCTTCCAGTGTGTCTGTGGAATTCTTATATTGCTTGTCCATTACGTGAGTGGCTCTATAAAAAACATAATGAGACATCACTTTGTAAAATGGTTGTTTGTTTAGTGCTAATAGCACAGGTATGATTAGTAATCTTAATTCTTCAATAAGTGCTGAGTCTCTTTTACTTTTTGGTTTTTCATCTTCACTTTTTTTTGTTTCGTCTTTTGGAAGCATTAGAGCTTGTGCATCCTCAATACTGATTCTTTTATTCTCTCTGGTCAACATAGATGAAAATCTCTCTAACTTATCTGAATATGATTGTGTTGCCTTTTCAACAACAGCTCTTTTTATTTTTTGGTCTGTTACTTCAACTTCTCCATCAAATACCTTTATTTTACCATCTTGTAATCTTACAACATAAGTTTTTCCATTATGCTCAACACTTATGCTTTGTTTAAGTTGTTCTTCAATTTGATTTTTTTCACTAGTGAGTACTTGATAATATATCACAAGTGCCTTGTCCCCTCGGATTTCACTCAGACCTAGTCTTCCTGTATTATCTCGCTCTACTAAAGTAAATACATTTCCTTTGTTTGCATCTATCACGTAGCTTTGACTAATATAATAACTAGAACTCCTGCTCTTAAGCATAGAATTAATCTCTCTTATTCTTTCGCTATCTGTTATCAAAGTCCTTTTATCACCTTGAATCTCGTAGTATACTAATTGACCTTTTTCTATCCTTACTTCAACAGTTTTACCTTTAATTTTTATAGGTTCGAATATTTTAGTTAATTCATCTTGATTCTTTATGTGAACGAGCTGTAAGTTTCCGTTTTCAGATCTTTTAATTTCAAAAAGTTCTACTTTTCCGTCTTTTTCTTTTACTATATATGCCTTATTGTCCTTCATGATTAATGTGCCTTCTATCCTAATACTTCTTTGATTTTCTTGATCTCGTTGAATTGTAGTTGTTTCTCTTTCTTGTTTTACTGGTTGATGTACTTGTCCATCTTTAGGTTGTTGTTGACCTTTCTTATCTTCCTCGTCTTTTTGCCTGACATTGATAGTTTTTCTGCCTTTTACCATTCGCATTGCCATGTTCCAAGTATTATTTATGTTTCCTATAACTTTTTGTGCTCCATAAGTAGGAGTTGCTTCGTACAAGCTTTCTCCTAAGTCTTTCATCACGTTAGATTTTATTCTAACCTTGGTTTCATGACGTCCATCCTTTGTTTTTGTTTGTTCTTTCTCAACTTTTGCAATTTGTTTGCTCATAAAATTTTGTATCGCACGAGATGTGAAAGCACCTAAGGATAGGTTAGTATGAAATATGCCTTGGTCAGTCAGTCTCATTACTTTAAATCTTGGAGGCGTTATGTCAAAAGCAGAGAAAGGATTCCTCCCAGTAACGTACATGGCAGAAGCTAACAAAGCAAAAATGACTGAAAGAGTGAAGCAAAACAGGAAATTGTCTATCGGCATAAGTCTATTCCTTTGTGAATTTACAATAGGCACTGTTTTTGTGTTACTTCTTGCGAAAGGAGTCTTATATTGAGGAACCAGTTTACTTGCATATCCTGAAGTAGAGCCTGCCAAAAGATTATTGCAAGGGTTTATGGTATAAGGATTCAGATTAGGTATCCCAGTACAACTTTTTATATCAGAAATTTCGTTTGAGTTGCCACAGAAAACGAATCTCATTATTAGGTAGTTTCCAGCTAAAGGCATTGGTGGCTTGTTTATTGTGTTGCTCGTACTCAAGTTAAGCTTTATCTTTCCTTCTGAATCGGTTATGGCATAACATGTGTTAGCAGGATTACTTATCGCTTCAGTACCAGAATCACTCCATTGTACGTATATGATGTTCCCTGGGAGTAGTTTTTTAGGAAACGTGAAGTCTTGAAAAAGATATGCAGTTACATGTATTTCCTGAATCTCTCCAGTTTGTTGGTTAATAACGTCATATTTTTCAACTTCTATTCTAGTAGATATCTTTTCTATCTGAGAGTATGCTATCTGAACAAGTAGCGTTAACAAAACCAAAATTATTATTATGTTCTTAAACGTTGATAACTGTTTCAAATTAGTATATAAGATACTCACGTTTAAGTATCTGATTTAACTTATTTAAAAGTTGGCTCTTTTATAACTAGCTGAATAAAAGTTCTACATAGAACAAAGGGTTAAACAAGTGATTTTTCGGCTTTCTTCCTGAAAGCATAGAAGTAATAGTTTCTCTCACCTTTTCTGATTTGTTTGCTTTGGTCAAAACGAAGTTCATCAGCCATTTGAATCTAGTCATTTTTTGTAGCTGATAACTAGTATTTAATTCTTTCCAAAGATGCTCATATATTTTCTCGTTATATTCTTTCAAAAAATCTTCAGAAAAGTTATTTTTTTCACACGCTTTTTTGGCTATTTCTGCAGCAATCAAACCACTCAGTAGTGCATTTCCTTGTCCTTCTCCAGTAAATGGGTCTATCAACTGTGCAGCATCACCTACCAACATCGTTCTGTATGCATAAAGCTTTCTCTTTTTTGAGCCGAATGGCAGTGTCCAGCCTTTTATGCTATCTATCATGACTGCTTCTTTGAACCTATCTCTAAACTTTTCAGAATTTATTACTTTCATCATGATTTCTTTTAGATTTGCCTTTTTTTGTTGCATGTCTTTCGTTATCATTCCAATTCCTACATTCCATTCGTTGTTACCAACTGGAAATATCCAGAAGTAACCTGGGATCGCTTCGTCAACAAAGTGTAATTCTATTGCTGATTCATTGTTGTTGCCTTTAACGTTATTATAATAAGTTCTTAAGGCAGTACAATGATGATCGTATTCAATTAAATGTAGATTATTTTTCTTGGCAACTAAGGAGTAAGCGCCGTCAGCGCCTATAACCAGGTTTGATTTTATATTAATTTCCTTACTGTCCTTTTTATTGATACACTTGAGTTCAACATAGTCATTTGTATAATTCAAATCAATCAATTCAGTTTCTTCCATGGTATCGCATAGAGTTTTAGCTTTTTTGAAAATCACGTAATCGGAAATTGTTCTTTTTACGCAGTAACCGTGGTAATCACCCTTTTCTTTTTCAAAGCTTATCTCTATTTCTTTGCCATTTGGTCCTGAAAAGATGATGGACTTTATGTAGGCATGTTGTTGCTTTTCTAATTCAGGTATCAAGTCTAATTTATTCAACACTTCTATGCTTTTGCCACTCAGTGCGTCTCCGCATATCTTTTCTCTTGGAAATTTTTGTTTGTCAATTAGCAATGTTTTCAAGCCCTTGATCGCGCAAAAGCATGCACACGCGCTTCCTCCAGGACCTGCACCTACAATAACAACGTCGTAGATTTTTTCAAATTGTTTTTCTTTAGATAAGCCATCCTTCATAATAACCACTTGAGGAAAAAACCATTCAAAAAACTTTCAGATATCAGAATGCATGTTGTTCAATCATTTAACGAGATCAAACAAAGCTTAGCTATCATTGCCTTCAGCTGTATTTGTTCATTACTGCCTTCTGTTATCCTGTAATGAAACTCACCTAATGTTTCTATGAATTGCATCTTCTTTTTTTCGTCAATTTTAGCAATAATAACATATTTGTAAAGTTGGTAAATAAAATCCTCAGCACTTAGGCCGTATTCAATTAGGTACTTCTGCACGAGTTCATCACTTTCCAAATACTTCCCCGAATTGATATTTTCTACTAATCTTTCTAAACCTGAAAGCGAGACTGTACCACTTACCTTTTCTACCAAATCCCTTGTCACAGTTTTCGAATGCATACTACATGCCTGTAAAACGTTTAAAAATTTTCTCAAGTCGCCCTCAGAAATATTAATCAGCAATTCTAATCCATTTTCTTCTATGTTTATTCCTTCCTTTTCTTTGATCTTTTTGACCAATTCCAAAATGTCTTCTTTTTTTAAGCTCCTGAAACGGAAGATTGTACACCTGCTTTGAATAGGCTCTATTATTTTACTTGAATAATTACATGATAGAATGAATCTAGTGACACTTGAATAAATCTCCATGGTACGCCTTAGCGCCTGTTGCGCTTCTGTAGTCAAAGCATCTGCTTCGTCAAGGAAAATTATCTTAAACGGTACGTTTGTAATTGATGACATTCTTGCAAAGTCCTTTATTTTGCCCCTTACTACGTCTATGCCACGCTCGTCGCTTGCATTCAATTCCAAAAAAGAGCCCTTGAAGTTTTCCTTGAATAAATCCTTTGCAAGTGCAATCGCACAAGTTGTTTTCCCTATTCCAGGACTTCCTGCAAATAGTAAGTTTGGCATAGACTTCGTTTTAACAAAGTGTTTTAAACTTTTCACAATTTCGTGATGGCCAACTACATCGTCTAATGTTTGAGGCCTGTACTTTTCTGTGAAAGGCAAAAAAGTTAATAAATCATGTTCTTTTGGTTTTGCTTGATCAGATTTTTCAATTTCTTCATGTTCGTTCAGTTTTCTAATACTCATAATTCAACAACCTTCTTAATATATGCTTTTTTAACATAAAATTTAGGTATAAAAAAACCACTATATCAACTTTTTAACTATATTTTCTAACATCTTTTAAAAATAACTAATATAAAATTATGTAAGTGCAGAAATGAATTAATCAACGTAAGCTTATTAGGAATGGTTCATACTTTAAATATTCTTTATTAGGGATGAATTATATGCGAAATCACAAAGAAATCGAGTCATATGTTTTAGAGTTATGGGAAAAAGAGAGGATATACCATGAGCTAAAAGAAAAAACTAAGAAATCTAAGAAAAAGTTTGTATTTATCGATGGACCGCCATATGCCACAGGGCAAATTCATCCCGGTACTGCGTGGAACAAATGCATCAAAGACTGTGTATTAAGGTATCACTGGCTAAATGGCTATAAATGTACAGCAAGACCTGGTTATGACACTCACGGTTTACCGATTGAGGTGAAGGTAGAACAAAAACTAGAGCTCAAAAATAAAAAGGAAATAGAGGAAAAAATAGGGGTTGAAAGGTTCGTAGATGAATGCAAAGCTTATGCATCTCAATACATGGGCATAATGAGCGACCAATTCAAAAGACTCGGAGTCTGGATGGACTGGGATAATCCATACATAACTTACAAGAACGAGTACATAGAGAGTACTTGGACTGCACTCAAAGAAGTCTGGAACAAAAAACTTATCTATGAAGATTTGTATGTATTAGCACATTGCCCAAGGTGTGAAACAACTGTTGCAAACTATGAACTAGAATACGATGAACATACCAGTCCTTCAATTTATGTCAAATTTAAAGTCAAAAATAAAACTAATGAGTACCTAATAATATGGACTACTACCCCTTGGACACTTATAGCGAACATGGCTATAATGGCGAATCCTTTAGTTGAATACGTCAAAGTCTATGCAAAAGAATACGATGAATACTGGATAATTGCAAAGAGTTTACTTGACAATATAAGCAAAATAACAAAAACAAATTTAACTGTCGTCGAACAATTCCACGGTAAGGCTCTTGATAAGCTAGAATATGAACACCCTCTTCAAGACTTCATAGGTAAAGAATATGAAAGAAAAGTAGTTATGTCAGATGAATATGTTTCTACACAAGAAGGTACAGGATTAGTTCACACTGCACCTGGCCATGGTCCAGAAGACTACATGATTGGAAAACGATACAATATAGAAATTTACTGTCCAGTAGAAGAAAATGGAAAATACGATATAACTGCAAAAAAATATGCAAACATGTACGTTTTTGATGCCAATGACATTATAATAAACGACCTAAAGGCGAAAGGCGTTTTGCTCTATAAAACGAAATACGTTCACAGATACCCTCACTGCTGGAGATGTAAAACTCCTCTGATATTCATTTCCTCAAAACAGTGGTTCATCAATATCTCAGAAATCAAAGAAAAAATGCTCGAGCAAATAGACAATGTTAATTGGTATCCTGACTTTGCAAAAACAAGGTTCTATGATTTTGTCAAAGACGCACCTGATTGGTGCATTAGCAGACAAAGATATTGGGGTATACCTCTGCCGATATGGAAATGCGTGAATCCGGAATGTAATAACATAACATTCATAGGCTCTAAGAAAGAACTGGGAAATTATCACACTATAAATGATTTGCACAGACCTTTTATAGATGAAGTTGTTTTAAAGTGTAAAAAATGCAGGAATGACATGGTAAGAGTCAAAGACATACTTGATGTCTGGTTCGATTCTGGAAATGCAGTCTGGGCAGGCAATTATAACTACGAAGAACAAGAAAACAAACAATTAAAACAATGTGATTTCATAGTAGAGGGAAAGGACCAAACCAGAGGTTGGTTCTATTCATTGCTCGGCATGGGTGTAGCTTATAACGGTATCGCGCCTTACAAGAACGTACTTATGCACGGTTTTTTCGTGGATGCAAAAGGCGAAAAGATGAGCAAGAGCTTAGGGAATTACGTTCCGTTGGATGAAATAATAGAAAAGTACGGTGCAGACTCCTTCAGGTTATGGTCACTAAAATCCACTACATGGGATGACCTCAAATTTTCTTGGGACGAAATGGATGATTCATCAAGGGCACTGGAGATAATATACAACATAGGCATGTATCTCCAAAAAAACTATATCTTAAAACACTACATAAACAATCTGAACGAGCTCAAAGAAGATGAACTGAAGAATGAAGACAAATGGCTCATCTCTAAATTCAATTCATTGATCAAAAACGTTGAAACTTATTTCAGTAGATATGAGACTTTCAAAGCAGCTGTTGAGATCACTAATTTCTTAGTAGAGGATCTGAGTAGGACTTATCTCAAGGTAGTGAGGGAAAGAATAGAATCAAAAAACGAAATAGCACTCAATGTTTTCTTCTACGTCTATCTTAACTCACTGGTTCTTTTACATCCATTTACACCTTTCATTACTGAATACGTTTATCAGCAAGTTTTCAGGAAAATAATCAAACAAAAATCAATAGCTTTACTTGATTATCCTAAGTACAACCAAATCTACGTTAACTATGAACTGGAAAAGAAATTCGAGATAGCTTTAGAAATAAAGTCTGCTATTCTCAATCTTAGGAACAGGCTCGGTATCAATGTCAGACAACCTATGGCTGAAGCAATCTTCGTCTCTTTTTCTTCGCAAGTGATTTCATCATTAAACGATACAGAATCAATAATAACTAACCTTGCTAACGTTAAACACATTAAAATGGTTGTGGAATTAGATGATAACCTGGAAATATCATTAAAACCGAAAGCTAATCAATTCGGACTTCATTTCAAAGAAAAAACGAGCAATGCAGTTAATGAAATAATGCAGGTGCTTGATCACAAGGACAAGAAGAATCAATTTTTAAGAGAGATGATAGTCAATGGCTTTTATCAGTTTAACGATGTCAAACTAAATATCGACTTTTTTGAGCACTCAGTTAAATACCCAGGTTACGAAGGCTTGATAACTAAATTCGGTATTGTTTTATTGAAAAAAGAAATACCAGAAGAGCTACAAAAAGAAGGAATGATAAGAGAAATGATTAGAAGAATCCAGGAAATGCGAAAACAACTAAAACTGAATGAAAAAGACAAAATCAAGTTTTACTTCAATGAACTACAGGGACAAATACCCAACAAAGAAATTAAAGAAATAGAGAAAGCAGTCAACGGAACTTTCGATAATCATATTTTCAACAAACCAAATGTTTACAAAAAGGAATGGAACATCAAAGACATTAATGTAGTAATAATGATTGAGGTTTTGCCTAAATAACAGAAAGTTCTATGCTGACTTGTAGGCTTTTCTTGAAGGTAAATGCGACCAACACAATTTGCAAATTATCAGTCGTTTCTTTTTGTCTACAATCTTACTACTCTTTATCCCGTAATAGCTTACCTTTCTACCGCAATAGTTGCACTTCTGCAGAAAATAAGTGTGCTTTTTTGTTACCTCACAAATCATGGCATCACTCTGTTAATCAAAGAATATGTTAAGATTCTTATGAAAATCTTTTTAACTCTTTCTCTTCCGCTCAGACTCTAAATAAAATTTCGTTCCAAATTCTTCTTCTAAACACTATGGTTTATATTATTTAATTAGGTTATTATAACAACGATTTACATAAAGGTGGTTTAATGGGAAAAATAAACGTAGCTATAAACGGCTATGGTAGAATAGGCAGAAGCCTTTTGAGGATACTGTACGAGAAGAAGCTTCTCGGTAAAACAGTGGAAGTGAAAGCAATAAACGATTTAACAGGAATAGAGGGAGGAGTGTATTTGACTAAATACGATACTGTTCACGGAAGGTTTGAAGAGGTTTCGGCAAAAAACAACAACTTAGTAGTAGGTGACTATGAAATACCTTTCTTAGCAGAGCCTGATGCTACTAAATTGCCGTGGAAGAAAAACGACATAGACGTTGTTTTAGAGTGTACTGGTGCTTTCACTAACGCTGAAAAAGCCAGATTACATCTTACTGCTGGTGCAAAAAAAGTTTTCGTATCTGCGCCTGCAAAGTACTCTGACCAGGACAAGGACTGTGTAACCATAGTTTATAAGGTCAATCACGAAATCTATGACCCTAAAGTTCATAATATAATTAGTAACGGTTCTTGTACAACTAACTGTTTGGCTCCAGTAGCCAAAGTTCTCAACGATAACTTCGAAATCGAAAAAGGTTTCATGACAACGGTTCACGCATACACTAATGATCAAATGGTATTAGATGTGGTGCACAAAAAAGAGTTGAGAAGGTCTAGGGCTGCTGCAGAGAACATAATCCCTACTACAACAGGAGCTGCTAAAGCAATAGGACTAGTAATACCTTCACTCAAAGGTAAGATGGACGGCTTGGCTCTAAGAGTGCCTGTGCCATGTGGTTCCATAGTTGATCTCGTAGTCGATGTCAAGAAACAAACAACTAAAGACGAAGTCAACAAAGTCATGAAGAAAGCAGCAGAAGGTAATCTAAAAGGCGTTCTAGAATACACAGAAGATCCTATAGTAAGCTCAGACGTAGTTCACACAGAAGTTTCTTCGATATTTGATGCACAGAGCACTTATGTTATAGGCAACATGGTAAAAGTCCTTGCATGGTACGACAACGAATGGGGGTTCTCTTGCAGAATGATTGATGTATTGACAAAAGTCCTATCTAAGTAAGTGAAAAATTATAAAGTTACTCAGTAAAAACTACAAAACTACAACAAGTGTTTCTTCACAAACTCTATTTCTGTGTTGAACACATTTGCCCAAGAGATGCTCTTAGTTTTTTTTGTTTTTCTATTTTTTTGGTTTTTCAAGTGTTTGATTAACTTTTCTGCCAAAGCATTTACGCTTTTAGAGCTGGTATCAAGCTCTATCACTCTATCTCTTCCGTAAAGTTTTTCGCTTTTGATTGTAAAATAGTCAACAAGTTCTGCGTTTATGTTTTCAGATAACTTTTTTTTGCCATAGCCTTTTTCCAATAAACGCTTCTCAAGTTCTTTAGGATTTGTTCTCAGCACAAAGACTTTGCTTATTTTTCTTATCCTTATCTCTGCGCCCAAATGACCCTCTACTACTATCAGCAATTCTTTACTATTTTTCTTCTTCTTTTTTTTTGATTTGAAGTTGTCTTCTTCAACATCTAACACAGTGTTTGTAACTCTTTCGAGAGCTTCTAGATTGACTACCTTAGACTCTGTCAAATTATCATAGAACTCGTAAAGTGAAAATTCATCAGCTATATCGTTTAACGAAATAATTTTCAAAGAAAATTTTTTCAACAAGTTTTTTGTTTCTCTGTTCTTTACTGCTATCTTATCAGAATCAGAAGCTAACTCAATTAATTTGTTTGCTAAACTAGTTTTTCCTGTTCCCGGACAGCCTGTGATTAAGATTCTCATAGTAATCATACATTTTCCTCAGAGCGTTAACAGCTCTCTCTGGTGATGGATAGCATGGCAAATTGTTGGATTCCAAAACCCTGACAATCGAATTCGTGTACTCTCCACCAACTGCAACTATTAGGATTGGTTTTTTGCTGAAATAATTGGTTCTGACTAAAACGTTGATTATTGTCGCATCTAGGGAAATTGTTTGTAACAACAAGCAAACTATTATTGCATCAACTGATTCTTCGTTCATCATTGTATTCAAAGCTACTTCAAACCTTGCAGTGTTGGCATCTCCAAGTAAATCAAGTGGATTTTCTATGTTTAGCTCAGAAGGAAAGATTTTCCTCAGCTCTTCTCTTTTCTGCTGTGGTATCTCAGATAGTTCGAAGTCGTTTTCTACTAGTTTATCAACTACCAATATACCTAAACCCCCTCCGTTAGTTATGACGCCTATTCTTTTACCCTTAATTTTTGGTTGCATGAAGACTTTTACAACATCAAAAAGCTCATCTATGCTCTCTACTTCTATCGTATTGGTCTTTTTGAACACTGCTCTGAAAGAGCTATGGTTGCCCATCAATGAAGAAGTATGAGAGGCAATTGCTTTAGCAGATTTGGACGTCTTACCGCCTTTTAATACCACTACTGGTTTTCTTAGAGTGCATTTGTCAAGCGCGTTAATGAACCTTTTTCCGTCTCTTATGCCCTCAAAATAACATGCAAGTGTCTTTGTTTCGTTATCGCTTTCAAAGTATTCAAGTAGTTCCTCAACGCCTATGAGTTTTCCATTCCCGTAAGAAACGAACTTGTTCATTCCTATGCCGTAATAGGCAGCTAGGTCAAGGATACAACCGCCTATTGCACCGCTTTGCGAAATGAAAGAAATACCTCCAATTTTTGGCCTGCCCATCTTGTAAACAGGTAAAAAGACTGAATCCACTCTATTCTTGGTATAGATAACGCCCATACAATTTGGACCTATCAAAGCTATTTCGTTTTGCTTGCATATGCTCAAGATCTTTTTTTCCATCTCCTCGTTTCCTGTTTCTGAAAAGCCTGAAGTAATCATGATTATTGATTTGACCTTTTTGTTAGCACATTGTTGAACAACATCTAAAACGAATTCTTTCTTTATGCAGATGACAGCACAGTCAACAGAGTTCTGGATTTCGCTTATGCTCTTATAGCATTTTAATCCTAAAATTTCTTCAGTATTAGGATTGACAGGGTAAATCTTACCCCTATATCCTCCTTCAACCAAATTTTTTACTATCACATTGCCTATTTTATTAGGTTCCCTTGAAGCGCCTATGATAGCAATACTCTGAGGGTAGAAAACATAACGTATGTTTTTCATAGCATAAACCTCTTAAATCAAGATAAGCATTTATTTGACTATTTTTATATCTACAATTGAGGTTATACCTTCTTTGCTCACTATGATAGGATTGTATTCTATTTCAGAGTAGTTCTTTTGCTTCATTAGTCTGTAACTGTTTTTGATCACTTCATACAGTTTTTCTAAGTCAATGCCATAGCCTCTGTAGCCCTTCAATAATCTTTCACCTATTTTAGTCTGTTCAACAAGTTCTAAGAACTCGTCCTTTTTTATCGGTAATACCGCATAAGCGATATCTCTGTAAACCTCTACAAAGATGCCTCCAAAACCAAATAAAAGCACATGGCCAAACAAATTGTCTTTCTTTATGCCTAAAAAGAGTTCTACTCCTTTAACACGTCTTTGTAAAACAAAACTGTAAACTTTTTTTTCTTTGTTTAAGTTCTCCATTTCTTCAAAAAACATTATGCATTCTTTTTCGTTAGTTATTTCCCTTACGAGTCCTTTGTCTGATTTGTGCAGCTCTTCTCTTGCAATCAGCTTAGCATAACAAGGCAAAGATATAAGTTCTAAACCTTTTTTTAAGTCGTTCTTGTTTTCTATGATCACATTATCTATCAGTTCTATACCATATTCCTTTAGCTCAGGGAATACGATAGTTTCCAATCTACTGAACTTGTTCTGAGGCATATGTTAAACACCTTCATGTAATTATTCGTCTGTGATTATTATCTGTTCATGAGGTAGTAAACGACGATACCAAAAACAACAATTAATATTAATAACAAAACAATCCAATACTTGTGCAAATAATATTCTAACTTAGAATCATAAACCTTTATTTTGTTTGTCTCATCTTTCTTATCGTTCGTTACTTCAACTTTTTTTTCACTTGATTTAGTATTTGAATCTTCTTTCAGAAGTTCCTTTACGTCTTCTTCGGTTTCTTCTTGATCTTTTGGTTTTTCATCCCTCTTTTCTGCCTTTTCCTTAACATCTTCTGACCTGAGCTTCTCTGCGTAAGCTTTTGAAAAACCTTTCTCTGTCAAAACAAACTTAACTGTGTTGTTTTGGCAAGTGTAGTCAATCAACTCTTTTTTATACAAAGTATAAAGATTTATTGTCAAATCAGTTTCTCTTATGTTCAAGCTCTTTTGTATTTCATAAAGTTCATTCATGTTGTTGGCAATGCATTTCAGAACTTCTTTTGACAAGTGATCTAAATGCTGTTTTTCCTCTGTTTTTTTCTCAATCATCGACAAAAAGTCCTTTGCCTTAGCAGTAAGAACTAGTTCTGTAGTGCCTATAGAGCTCTTTATTTCTATGAGCTCTTTTAACCTCAGACTGCCTGTTCTGTTTGCGATCTCGTAAAAACTCGAATTCATTTCAGCAGGCAACTTCTCTAAATAAGCAGTGTCTTTCTTTGAGTTTATGGTTTGAAGTAATACAAGTTCAAAGAAATCTATGTTTTCTTGCACAAATATCTTTCTGAACTATAGTTTATAATTTATTATGTTGTGTTGTTTATAGTGAAAATACCACAATCGTATCTTTGGAATTCTAAACAAACCACTTGCTATCTAACTTGATTTGACTGATATTAGTCAAACTTTTTTTCTTCATGTAATTTAAAATCCCTTTGTTTATTTTTCCGAAAACTTCAAAGCCTTGGTAAGTAGCAGTACCTATGCCTATCGCGTCTGCTCCTGCCAACAACATTTCTACAGCATCCTTGTAATCGAAAATGCCTCCTGTTCCTATAATCTTCAATTTGCTTATCCTCCTTATCTCGTAAACGTACCTTAAAGCTATAGGCTTTAGGCAGTAACCGCTCAAGCCACCAACTCTGTTAGACAGAATAGGTGCTCTTGCCTCTATGTCTATCAACATCGCAGGCATGGTATTAATAGCTGTTATCCCAGTAAACTTTTTTTCCTCGATAAGTTTTACTACCTTGTGCAATCTTTTTATCGTCATTGCAGGCGAAACTTTTGCAAACACAGGTAAGTCAGTTGCAGTAACAACAGCATCTAACGAACTTGATAATGCTTCTAGGTCCTCAAACAAATTTATGTTACCTGCGTGAGGACAAGACAAGTCTACTTCTATAGCATTTGGTTCCGCAGATGTAATTACCTCAACAACTTTTTTGAGCTCTGAGTCGCTTTCTCCAAAAACGCTTGCGATAATGGGTATTGTTAGTTCTTTCTTGGCTTTTCGTATCTTTTCTGCTTCTTTCTCTGCTCCAGGATTAGACAAGCCAATCGCATTCAGAAAGTATTTGCCTCTGCAGGCCATAGTAGGATTCTTGTATCCTATTCTGCCATTCAAATTACAGGATTTGGTGGTTACGCAACCAACTCCTTTCTTTTCTGCCTCTTTGAGCAAAGAGACAGAGATATCGTTTATCCCAGAAGCGAGTATGCACGGGTTTTTTAAACACAGATCTTTGCTCAAAACTACACTTAGTTTGTCGTCATTTAAATTGCCAGAGTTTTTAATTTTAGACATGTTAATCAATTTAAGTTTATAGTTTATTAAGTGTATTGAGTTTGCTTGTGAGTCATCATACGTATTATCTTATATTCGTGTTTTTTTATTTGTTAATTTCTTGGTACGGGTATTCTTCTTTGTCGGAGTTTGTTTAGAATTTTGTAACTCCTCGTTATTGAAATGTATAACGAAATAAGTGAAACCTATAAACATGACTACTACTATAAAAGGATTGAATATGATAAAAGGAAATTTGAATTCTTTAATACTTACTACGTCAACAATAGCTGAAAAATTAAACATGCTGTGTGTTAAAAAGGCAAAAAATAGTCCTAATGGAAGTGCAGAATGCAATTCAAAATGACCTTGCTTGTATAAGTAAATAAAAAAGCCCAAACTGAAAGTGAACAAACCATGTGCCAGTAAGTTGAACACTGACCTGTAGATTATCAGGCTCGTCCAATAACTCATGCCATATATGTATGGAGAAACTTTTGCAACAAAGTATAAGAAGTTTTCAAAAGCGGCAAACCCTAAACCTATGAGAATTGCTGCCAAAGCAAAATCTTTTATGCTAACAAAATCTTTTCTGGTCGCTAAAACTATTATCAACAGTCCTTTCAAAAACTCTTCCATAACAGGACTAAAAATAAGGGATTTAAACATGCCAAAGAAATCACTTACTCCTGACAAGAGCTGTTCATTCAAAAATAAAACAATCATTGCTATGAACAGTCCATAAACAAAACAAAAAAGAAATATGTTTATGTCTATTTTTGACTTCAGGAAATAAATCGAAATAGCAGCTAAAATCAGAGGCAAGGCGAAAGAAATAGGGATTGCAAACAAATATAGAATGCCTATAACAGTTTCTCCGTGCGCCATCGACAAACTTATAAATATCCTGAAAAGCGTAAAGCCTACCAAAAAAATCATGAATGCCTGAACTTCAACAGTTGATAAAAGAGAAGTAATAAATGAACCTAAATCATTTATCTTATGGATTTTTTCTTTTGGGATGAAAAATTTAAGTAAATCTTGACCTCTTTTGTCCTTTAAAAACTCGTAAATGGCTAAAATCAGTGAACTTGCAGCTAAGCCAGATAGAATAGGTACAAAGAATATACCTCCTAATACCAACGTGTTTGCAATTTCTTGTATCTCTTCATAGCTCATCAATTTAGGTTCTATGTTGCCTAAAATGTTCATAGGCCTCAGTTGAAATAGCCCTAAAAGTAGAATTAGGAAATAAATCATCAGAACAAAGTTAATTTTTTTCTCTTTTTTTTCCACAATTTTCTTTCTAAAACTAAGCATAAAAGCTTTTCTTATTTTTTGAATAACGTTAAACATTGTAATTCAAAGTATTACAAGCACTTTTACCAAGGGCACCACGGAGGAGCAATAGGAAAGTATAAGAAAAATTGTCTAAAGCCTTCCTTTGCCCATTTATAGTACCATTTGTTGTTTCTTTCTATTACCTTTATCAAGTCTTGGAAAACTTCTCTTTCAGCTGGACCCATTTTAGATTCTTTCACTGTTTTATGTTCTTTACCGTCTATGTAAGAAATTTCTTCTTGCTTGCCTATCTGCTTTTTAGCCTGTTGATACCAAGGAGGCAAAGAACTCTTTCTTTTCTTTATCGCTTGGATGAAGTCCTTCATCTGGATAGTTCGCATCCTACCTGTCTTGAAGGCTTCCTTCCAAGGTATGGAAGCCGCATCTTCTACTATTGTCTTCAGGTCAGAAGAAGAATAGCCTAAAGTACAAATAGCTAATCTGTTGAAATCTACTCTTGTTAAAGGGTTTTTCGTTTCAATAGGTCTACCTTTGCAATGCATCTGCAAGATCTGTATTCTCGACTTGAAGTCAGGTTCAGGTACATAAATCAGCTTGGAGAATCTACCTGATCTTCTGAGTGCAGGATCAACATCCCAAGGTGCGTTGGTGGCTGCGATCGTCAATACATTTTCATTGTTTGCTTCTAAACCGTCCATTTCGTACAGTAATTGGTTTATTGCCATTTTCAAGTATTGTTGCTGACCGCCTAACTCTTCTCTTCTGCCTCCAATACCCTCAATTTCGTCAATGAACACTATACAAGGAGCATTTTTCCTTGCAGTATCAAACAAATTATGGATATTTTTTTCTGTGTTTCCTACGTACATGTCAAGTAAGTCTGAAATTTTAGCGTTTATGAAATTGGCATTACATTCCCCTGCAGCACCTTTTACTATGAACGTTTTACCGCATCCAGGAGGACCATATAGTAAAATTCCTCCTCCTGCCTTCTTACCATACGCTCTAGCCAAATCAGGCTTCAACAAAGGATAAACTATAGCTTCTCTTATTTCTTCTTTTAGCTTGTCCATCCCTGCAACGTCATTGAAAGTCATGTTCGGCTTTTTCAAGAACTTTATTGCATTTATGCCTTGGTTCTGGCCTTCAGTCCCTCCTGAAGAGGTTAATGCATCAGGGTTTTGTAAAGCATTTTCTACTGTTTGAAGCCTTTCCTTCGCTTCTTCAAAGTCTGGATTAAGCTCTAACGCTTTTGTGAAATCTTCTTTTGCTTTTTCGTACTGCTTTAAATATTCATAGCACATTCCTCTTAAGTGATATGACTGTGCAAAACTAGGCGCCAAGTCTATTGCATTAGAGAAATCCTCTATGGCTTTTTCATACTCTTCAATACATGCATGCGCCAATCCCCTATTATAGTATGCCTTCATGTATTTGTTGTTCAAAGTCAATGCCTTTGAATAATCTTCTATTGCTTTTTTGTAATCTTCCTTTAAGTAAAAAGCATCTCCTCTGTTATTATAAAGTATGGGGTTATTTGGATCTAGTTCAAGCGCTTTCGTGTAGTCTTCTATGGCTGAATCATAGTCTTTCAAGTTGTAATAGCAAAGTGCTCTGTTGAAATATGCTTCGCTATATAGTCTGTTCAAAACAATGGCTTTCGTATACTGCTCAATAGCTTTCTTGTACTCGCCTTTCTCGTAATGGATATTCCCTTTGTTAAAATAAGACTTTGCATCAGTAATAGAATCGAATTCAGTTATAGTGTCTAATCCCATAGCTATAATCTATTTGTAATTTCTTGCTTTAAATGTTATCATTTTAAATTTTCTTTTTATTAAAGTAACATCTGAAATAACCTAACTATGCTATGAGGTTGATGAAATGGCTGTATTTGACAAAATGTTTTCTATATTTTCATCTAAAAAAGACCAAAAACAACTCAAAAATCCTTTCGTAGGAATAACTTATTCCATCTCTCCTCTAAGACTCAAAGCTTATTCAAACGAAAAGCTGAGGCTAAATGCAACTTTAACTTATACTGGAGAAATGCCTGCCCTAATCTCTTTTGAAATAAACTTGCAAACAGGGTTGTCTTTTGATTCGACTAACATCAACAAAAAGAAAGTTATACGTATTGGAGAAATGAACAACAATGAAAAAAAGGACTTCGAGATAGAAATATTCTCTACTGTCAACACTCCAAAAGGAAACTACAAAGTTGAATTGGTTGCTAACGTCCATGACAAAGACTTCAATCAAATCTTACGACAATTCAAAAAGTCGTTTGAAATTAGAGTTGAATAAACAACTAAAACAATTAAAATAGCCACTCTTCATCCTTAATCAGCAAAAAATGTTTTAATTCGAGACTCAAGATTTATGAAATGAAATTATAACTGTGTAGAAATCTTTTCTACTGTAGAAAAAAAGCAAACATTTATATACTTGTTTTTACAATTAATCTAATTATGCCTAAGCACAAGAGTGCTAAGGAATTGACAAATCCAATGTCTGACGACACTCATATCAGAAATACCATTGAACAACTCTGTATAAATCTTGATCTTTTGACAGGCAGAGATACAGAAAAAACTCTAATACAATTACTTTCAGCAATTGCAAAAGAAAAAAAGCCTTTTGGAACAACTGAACTATCTCAGAAGACAGGAATAAACAGAGTTACGTGTATACATCACATAAGAAAGCTGCAAATAGCTGGCTTAATCGTCAAAAGAAACAACTTTTACGAGCTCAACGACCTAGAAGAGTTCTATAAGTTCTACAAGCAAATGATGCAAAAGAGGTTGCAGATGCTAGAAAAGCTCATCAAAGAGCTCGAAGAGCTCTGAGAACTAATCAAAATTAATTGGTGATATCGTGAAAACAAACAAGCAAGAGAATAAAGCTAATGAAGATTCAAAGACTCATGAAAGATTTGCAGAACAAACTGAAAAAAATGACTACGAAGCTCAAATTCAAGAGTTATCCAACCAAATAAATGAACTGAAAGAAAAATACATGAGAGCACTAGCAGATTATGATAATCTTAAAAAAAGAACACAAAAGGAACTACTAACTTCCAAAGAACTCGGTAAACTAGAATTCTTTAATGAGATTTTGCCTTTCATAGATTCTATTGAATCTGCGAGAAAAAGTAACCATGAACTTATAAACCCTTTGTACGAACAATTGCTTTCCATCTTGAAAAAGAACGGAATTTATCAATACCCTGAGGAAAATTCATTAGAAGAAATAGAATTCGACCACAATCTTTACGATGTATTGGCGATTATGCCTACTAATGACCTAAATAAAGACAATAAAATCGCAGAAGTTGTTAAAAAGGGCTACAGAACTGAAAACAAAATAATCAGATTTTCAACTGTTGTTGTGTTTAAGTTTAATCATCAAAACAATGATGATAAAAACTCTAATAATGTTAACCAGAATCAAAACAATCAAAAAGGTGATGTAAATGGCTGAAAAGATCATAGGAATCGATTTAGGTACAAGTAATTCAGCAGCAGCTGTAATCGAAGCTGGTAGACCTGTGCTAATTCCAAGCGCAGAAGGAATGAGTCTGTATGGCAAGGCATTTCCTTCTTATGTGGCTATAACAGAAAAAGGTGAGCTACTTGTGGGTGAGCCTGCAAAACGACAAGCAATAAGTAACCCTAACAATACAGTCTCTGGCTTTAAGAGGAAGATGGGCACAAACTACAAGTATACATTAGGAGGAAAAGAGTTCACGCCTCAGCAATTGTCTGCGTTCATTCTACAGAAGATCAAAAGGGACGCAGAAGCATTTTTGGGTCAAGAAGTCAAAAAGGCAGTGATTACTGTACCTGCGTACTTTGATGATAACCAGAGACAGGCAACAAAAGATGCTGGAGAAATAGCAGGCCTAGAGGTGGTAAGAATAATTAATGAGCCAACTGCAGCAGCTCTAGCCTATGGTATAGATAAAAGCGACAGAGAAGAAAAAATAGTCGTGTTCGATTTAGGAGGAGGTACACTTGATGTAACTGTAATGGAATTCGGTCAAGGTGTTTTCGAGGTCAAAGCAACTTCTGGAGACACGCAACTAGGAGGAAGGGACATGGACCAGGCAATCTTAGAGTTCTTGATAAAGGAGCTCAAAAACCAAAGAGGAGTTTCAATTGAGCATGACAGACAGGCAATCGAACGTCTAAGAGAAGCAGCAGAAAGAGCGAAAATAGAGCTATCTACACTGACTGAAACTGACATAAACGTGCCTTTTATTGCTATCGATGAAAACAAACAGCCCGTGAATTTTGTTTATAGAATGACAAGGGCAAAGCTAGAAGAACTAGTGGGCCCTATTGTTGAAAGATGCAGAGGCCCTGTGTTAAGAGCGCTAGAGGATGCCAAAGTCAAGCCATCTGACATTTCAAGAGTTATCCTGATTGGAGGACCTACAAGAATGCCTATAGTCCAGAGGTTCGTTGAACAAATGCTTGGTAAGAAAGTTGAGAGAGGGGTAGACCCTATGGAAGCAGTAGCTTTTGGTGCAGCAATACAAGGAGGTATCCTTGCAGGCGAAGTAAAAGACGTGTTGCTTCTGGACGTTACTCCGCTTTCTTTAGGAATAGAAACATTAGGTGGAGTGTTTACCAAACTAATCGAACGAAACACTACAATTCCTGTATCCAGAAAAGAAATATTCTCTACTGCAGCAGACTACCAAACATCTGTAGAAATCAAGGTTTATCAAGGGGAAAGGCCTATTGCTAGAGACAACATCTTCTTAGGCAGCTTTGTACTAGATGGTATCCCTCCTGCACCCAGAGGCGTGCCTAAAATCGAAGTCACGTTTGATATAGATTCAAATGGAATTCTTCACGTATCAGCAAAAGATTTGGCCACTAACAAAGAACAAAAAATAAAAATAACAGCTCCGCATAAAATGTCCAAAGACGACATCGAGAAGCACAGGAAAGAAGCAGAGCAATACGCACAAAAGGACAAAGAAAGATTAGAGCTTGCTCAACTAAAGAACGACGCGGAAGCTTTCATTTATTCTGCTGAAAAGGCTATTTCTAGCTTGCCTTTGAAAGACGATGAGAAGAAACAGATAAATACTAAGAAAGAGGAACTGAATGCTGCAATAAAATCTGATAACAAAGATGCCATTCAAACAAAACTTGAAGAGTTCAAGAGGCTATTGAGCGAAATAAGTAGCAAGTACTATCAACAAGGCCAAGGACCAGGAACGGGAAGCTATAATAACGGTTCAGATGGCAAGCCAAGTGACAATAGCAAATAAAAAATCGAGTAGTATTAAATTATGAAATCTTTTTTGTTTTTTATGTGTTTTTTATGGTAATACTAAATTCTATCATCACTAAATAAAAAAATTGATTAATATGCCAGACAAAGACTATTATGAGATTCTTGGCGTGCCTAAGAACGCTTCCATGGACGAAATCAAAAAAGCCTACAGAAAATTAGCAATGCAGTACCATCCTGACAGAAACAAAAGCCCTGATGCAGAACAAAAGTTCAAAGAAATAAACGAAGCTTATGCAGTGTTGAGCGATCCTGAAAAAAGAAAGGCTTACGATACCATGGGTTATTCAAGTTTCCATCAGAAGTACACTGATGAAGACATATTCAGAGGCTTTGATTTTTCTTCAATATTTGAAGAAATGGGCTTTAACATAGATGATTTTGCTTTCTCAGCTTTTGACGAAGACTTTTTTCCTTTTGCTTCAAAGCGAAGGAAAAAAGAACAAATAGACATATATCTTCAAGCCTATTTAGATTTCGAGACAGCTATCAAAGGTGGTAAAAAGGTAATTGAGTATAATAGACTAGTTAAATGCGATTCTTGTAACGGTAGTGGGGCAGAAAAAGGAAGTAAAATAATCACTTGTCAGACTTGCAATGGTAGAGGGTATGTCAAAACGACTAAAAGAATGGGCTTCTTCATGATGAGCTCAACTTCTGTTTGTCAAACATGTAATGGCAGTGGCCAAATACCTGAGAAAGCATGTAAAGCTTGTAACGGCAAAGGAAAAGTTGCAAAACACGAGTCTGTTCAACTAGAAATACCTCCAGGTGTAGAGAATAACCAGCACTTGGTGATTAATGGAAAAGGGAATTACTCGTCTCAGCGAGATACTTATGGAAAGTTGTTGATAGAATTTATTGTCAGTGAGCATAAAAAGTTCAAAAGAATCGAAGACAACATCTATTCTGTTGAATATGTACCATTTACGCTTTTCATGATAGGCGGTAAACATACTGTAGAAACGCTTTGGGGCAAAGCACAAATAGAAATTCCTCCAAACACGAAGCCTGGAAAAAGGATAGTTATAAAAAACCATGGAATACGAAAATCATTGTTCAATTCTACTGACCACGTAGTCGAAATTTACCCTAAATTCCCTGATAACATAAAGGAATCTGAAAAAAAGGTTCTTCAAGAATTGCACAAAAAGCTTTTTGGAGACTAAATTTAAACAAAGTGATATTTAGTGGATGCCAATGCCAATAGCTCCGAGCCTTCAACAGATGCAAAAATAGTTCAGAATTCAGGTCTAAATAACATTAACAGTCAAATCATAAGTCTTAGCGCAGCTAAAATCAATAAAGGATACGTTATTCATGAAATAGATGAAAAAGAAAACGCGACAGTAATAAAACTCCAAAGATTTGGATTGGCTAAAGGTTCAGTAATTTTTGTAAAAAGGAAAGTCTTGGATTTCATTGTAATCAATTTCTTAGATTCTGATTATGCCATAGATTCAGAGCTTTCAAGAAGAATTAAAGTAATTGATTATTTACTAAAATAAAGGTTTATCAATTCAAATCCACATAACAACTTTAATGCAAAATTCCAAACCTAATGTTATCAAAGTAGTCTTATTAGGTCTTCCAAATGTAGGGAAAACAACGCTTTTCAATAAAATTTCTAACTCTTTTCAGAAAACAGGCAACTATTTCGGTAAAACATACGAAAACATCAGTACGATTATCAAACACAAAAATTTTACTATAGAATTAGTCGATACCCCTGGAATCGACTCTTTTAGTGACTCAGACATAAGAGAGTTCATTGATAGCATACTAAAAGATTACGGGCAATCAAACAAAGTAGTTTTTGTCCAAGTGATAGATTCAACTAAACTAAAACGATCGCTTTATTTTACAAATAAACTACTTGGCTATGTACCTCATAATAGTCTCGTGCTCGCGTTTTCTTTTACTGATCATATTAGTAATCAACAAGTTATTCAAGAAATCAAAAAAAGGCTTGAAGAAGCACATCAAATCAAGTCATTAGCAGTGAATTACAAGGATAAAGAATTCGTTCATACGTTCTTAGATGATGTCATAAAAGCTTGTTCAGAAAATCAACAAACATTATTCCAAATATCGCAAAACCTTGATTTGTTAAATGATAAACTGCTAGTGGAATTGATAGAAACTACAAAAAAACAAACAAATAAAACCGATTATGATTATTTTTTATTGCATCCTGTTTATGGATTCATTATTTTCTTTGCTGTAATGTATTCTATATTCTTTTTGTCAAATACAATAGCGGATTTTTTAAACACCATCCTTATTGATAAGCTGATTGATTTGTTTAAACAAACTATAGTAATTTTTTCATTTAACATCATAATTCACAGTTTTTTATACACTGTAATAATAATAGGCGTAGGTTCCTTACTCTATCTCTTTCCTTCCATGATAATCATTATCACTCTTATAACGATTTTGGAGCACTCTGGTTATGTGGTTAGGCCAGTTTTACTATTCCATAAACTGCTCAAACCGCTGGCTCTCGACGATAAGTCTATAGTGCCTTTGATATTAGGCTTTTCTTGCAACGTTCCAGGAATACTTGCAACCAACATGATAAAAGATGAAATAAGTAAGTTTTTGACAGTTTTTTGTGTACCTTCAATAATTTGTTCAGGAAGGTATATAGTATTGCTTTTCTTTGCAAAATTACTGTTTCCTCAAAGCGTAACAACAGTCATGTTCATAATGTATTTGTTGAGTATAGTATCCATGGTTATAGCATCAGTTTTCGCTAGAGCTATTTTCTATAAAAAAGTTCTTACACATAGTTCTTGGATATTGGTCGAATTGCCTCAAATACGAGTGCCTAACCTTTCATTGGTAGTTAACGATGTCAGACCTACTTTGAGCCACTTTGGAACCAAGCTTTTCACTATCTTGTTCTTCGGTGCAATCGTAATTTACCTGCTTTCTAAATTCCCTTCAGGCACATTAGATAATTCTTTTGCCGCTCTTATCGGTAACGTTGTAATAGCTCCTTTAAAATTATTGGGCATAAACTCATGGCAACTAGGGTTGGCTATAGTTAACGGAATAGTAGGAAAAGAATTAATCATAGCTTCTCTTGCAATGACCTATCTACAACCAAATCAATTGTTTTACGAAGACTTTGATTCTAATTCTGAAGTACTGATAAAAGAATTGAGCGCAAAAATTAATCATGACTTGAGTTCAACTAACGCAAAGTTGGCTTTGATTGCATTTATACTCTTCTATAATCCGTGTCTGCCTACTTCAATAGCGATGTTTACGCAACTAAAAAGCGTAAAAAACACGATAATTTACTTGTTTTTTTCTTTTGCTCAAGCCTATTTCATTTCAGTTTTGGCTTTTGTGGTTGCAACTATAATATTTGTTAATTAGGATGAGCACAAACTTTTTGTCAGAGATCACAGAGGCTGTCTCAAATAGTTTTCTACTTCTTCTTTGCTGAGCCTTTTGAAGCCATTAGCGTCTATTACAGCAGCGTCTACGCCTTCACCAGAGCCTGCATCCCTTTCCATTGCCATCTTAACTGCTTTTACAGCCAATTTCAAGTTTTCTTTAACTGGTTTGTCCTTGGAATAATGTGCCTCCAACAGACCTAAAGCTATCGGAGAGCCTGAGCCTGTAGAAAACATTTCTTCTTCTGTCATACCACCTAAAGCGTCTAATGTATACATCACAGGCTTGTTGTCATAGCCTCCTACTATTAACTGTACGAAATAAGGATACCATTTATAAGCGTAAAGAATGTTCGATAACAAAGTTGAGACTGCTTTTACAGTAGGCACTTTGGAGTGCTTGGCTCTATATAACTGTATCTCTGCGCGCATTATCCTTACAAGAGCCTGGGCGTCTCCCACTGAGCCTGCTATCGTCATGGCAATCTTATCATCTAATTGATGGATCTTTTCAGCTGTTTTACTTGCTATGAAGAAGCCCATAGTCGCTCTCTTGTCAGCAGCAAAAATTATCCCGTCTTTGCAAACCAAAGATACAGTAGTTGTACCTGTATTGAGTTTCTTCACTTTTTCACTCTCTGAAGCATAAGAATGGTTTACTAAATTGTCCATTACCATCACACCCTATTCTTCTTATAAATCAAAGCCTTATTAAAGATTGACACAAAATAAATCACGAATGAAATGACACTGCCCCATTTCTAATCATAACGTTTATATTCTTTTGTATGATTATATTATCATAACTTGTTATATTCCAGACCAGTTTTTTGTTTTTTCTAATTTTTCACAAACCTTTAATCAAATTGTTTTGGTGGGTTCTATAAACTCTGAATCTTTAATACCAATAACATATCAAATTACCTTGTGTTGAAAACCTGCTGAAAAATTCGGTTTATCTAAGAGTCTATAAAAGGTGTTTTTACTTGGACTTACAAGCAATCGAAGAAGAAATAAGGAAAATAGTTCCTGAAGAATGCGAAATAACAGGCATCTATCCAGAAGGCTTGGAAATCGTAATCTATATGAAAAATATCAAACTCTTCTACGAGCAAGAACAAATCATAATCAGATTAGCTTCTACTCTAAAAAAGAAGGTTTCTGTTAGAGCAGATGCTTCTGTTCTTATGCCTCCTGAACAGGCAAAAGAGAAAATCATGGAAATTGTGCCTAAAGAGGCTCAGATCACAAATATTTATTTCTTGCCTGATTTCTCTAAAGTGATGATCGAAGCATTTAAACCAGGTTTGGTCATAGGAAAACAAGGACTGAAAATGAAAGAAATTATATTTACAACTGGCTGGACGCCTAAAATTTTGAGAACCCCTACTATACAGTCAACAACTCTAGACATGCTCAGAAAAGGATGTCAAGTCCATTCTAAATCAATTAAAAAAACATTGCTAAACTTGGGTAAGAAACTGGTTTCTCAAGTTCCAGATAACCCAAACTGGATTACGGTATCTTTCTTGGGCGCTACACAGGAAGTAGGGCGAAGTTGCATTTACCTCAAAACAGGTAAAGAAAGGTTTTTGCTTGACTGCGGTATCAATCCTGATACTTCTGATCTGAAATCTATGTTCCCTGCCATAGGCGAGTTTGATGTAATTCTGGAAAAATTAGACGGTATCATACTTTCTCATGCACATCTCGACCACTGTGGTTTTTTGCCTTTCCTGTATAAAATGGGCTACGAAGGTCCTATTTATTGCACTCCCCCTACGAGGGATTTAACTGCCTTACTAATCACTGACTTGCTCGAAATTTGGGAAAAGAGCTCTATGAAGGACTTTAACGTACCTTATTCCAAAAAGGACATATACAATATGCTACAGCACATGATAACTATAGATTATGGCGAGGTCGTTGACATAAGTCCAAACGTTAAGCTCACGTTCTACAATGCAGGCCATATATTGGGTAGCGCTATAACGCATCTACACATAGGAGATGGGATGCATAACTTGGTCTATAGTGGGGATATCAAGTGCTCTTCCACAAGGCTCTTTAATACTGCAGACACAAGCATACCGAAAATAGATTCACTGATCATAGAGGCAACTTATGGTGGAAAAAATGACAACATGCCTGAAAGAGAAGTAATGGAGAAACAGTTCATTGACGAAATTAATCAAACACTCTCAAAGAAAGGAAAAGTGCTCATACCTGTGTTTTCAGTAGGAAGAGCACAGGAGATCATGCTCGTTCTTGAAGAGTATGCAAGGAACAACAAAGACTTCAACGTGCCTGTTTACTTAGACGGTATGATTTTGGAAGCTTCTGCTATTCATACAGCATATCCAGAATACCTGAAAAGAAACGTGCAAATACGAATATTAACAAATGATTCGCCTTTTGAGAGCGAAATCTTCAAGATAGCAAAGGGCAAATCAAGAGAAGAAATCGCTGAATCAGAGCCATGTATAATCCTTGCTCCATCAGGTATGATGTCAGGAGGGCCTGTAGTGGACTTTTTCAGGCTCATGGCAGAAAATCCTAACAATAAACTCATTTTTGTAGGATACCAAGCAGCTAATTCTTTAGGCAGGAAAATCCAACAGGGAATCAAAGAGATACCTCTACAAAACGGGAGTTCAAACGGCAAAACAGACCTAATCAAAGTCAACATGGAAGTAAAGTCCATAGAAGGCTTTTCTGGACATTCTGACAGAGTCCACATGATACAATACCTGAAAAAGATAAGGAATCATATACCAAAAATTTTCACAGTGCATGGAGAGGCTATTAAAACAGTTGAATTTGCAAGTACTCTGGCAAAAGCCTTTAGGGCTCAGGCATACGCTCCTCAACTAATGGAAACAATCAGGCTCAAGTAAAAAACATAACCTATTACTCCTTGAGCAACCACTTCCAATAGTAGTTCAAAAGCGGAATCAAATACATGCCACAAGCAAAACCTGCAATTGCACCAGTAAGCAGTCTCAGCTGGTTCGTGCTCTCATAAGTTCCTATGAAAGGTAAAATGATGTTGAATTCTGTCAGTGTTTGGAGTATGCCATCTATCCCTATGGGAACGAGACTCACGTATAAAAGAGTAAATCCTGTTATCTTGTCAGAATCGATACCGAATTTCATAATCCCATAAATCATACCAATCAATAAAAAGAGATAAATTGTAACGTCTCTGGAACAGACTGGGAACTTGTACTTGATCTGATCGTTGTCTATCACAATTCCATCTGGTGATCTAGTCGTGTCCATGAATTTTTTATTTTCAATACAATCAGTTATTTTCAGAAAACTGTCTAAGCAAATGCTCCTGCTGTCTATCTGATGACAAAGAGGTGAAAGCGATTTGTAAAATAATGATCCTAGGCTGTTGTTTATTAGTAAAAGAAATGGCGTTAAAATGATAACCAGATTCAAAACTAGAAGTGCAGCAATGATTAAATAAATAATCAAATGCCTTTTCTTCATATCAACCATGCTTTTTAGAGTTGTTGAACTCATGAATCTCCCAAGGATAAACTATCCAAACATCATCACTCACTTTGTCTGCAAAGAAATCAGGTTTTGTTACGCTTTTGTTCTTGTAATGAAGCGTGCAAGTCTTAACTTCAGAAGCGTTTCTTAATTCGCAGAGTTCTTTTATGGTCTTTATAGTAAACCCAGTGTCAGCTATATCGTCTATAATCAAAATTTTTTTGTTTTCTAAGTTCATTTTGATGTCTTGTGTGATTACCAATTCCTCTTTTTTGTTCACGTCAACATAAGACTTGGCAGAAATAGTCCAAATGTCTCTTTTGCCAACTATGTCAGCCAATATTCTTGCAGGTATCAAGCCACCTCTCGAAATAGCTACGAAAACAACCTTTTCCAAGTCCTTGCCATAGTAGTCGATTAGTTTCTCTGATAGTTCTAAGCACAGAGCATAAACGTCGTCAAAGCTCAATTTCTTGTACTTCAAACCCATATACCTTCTAAATATCATAACCCTTTTATACTTTAACTTCAAAATCTCTATGGTTAATATGCCTGTACTACAACAAGTTTCCACTGGACAAATCATTAACCAACAAGAAAAAAACCAACAAAAAAATAACATGCAAAACATTCATGAAGTAGTACCAAGAGTTGCAGCACAAGCTTTTAATCAGAATTTAGGAAATCTAATAGACAATAGTTCTAAACAACGACTAATCTCGGCTCTAACTACAATAGCTAATAGTGTTGAAAACAGAAATGTATGAGGTCAAAAAAATGTCTGAAAACCTTAATAATGATAAAAATGACAGAGATGCGATTCATGCAAAAGGACAGATTGACGATGTGCACGCATATTTCAACTCTGTTTTTCTACCTATATTTGAAAAACTTTACAACGATCCAAAAACCAGGCTGAACGCAGTGAGAATAGCAAACACTTTCGCGATTCTTGACGAAACACTTGCAAGATTTGAGAGATCTGTAAGAGATCCTACGCTTTCTCAAGAACAAAAGCTGGAAATTAAGAACAAGACTTTGGAAACTGTGAAAATCTACATTAAAATGCTTGAACTAGCTGAAAAAAATGACCAGAATTCAATTGATGAATACATAAACTTGCTCAACCAGAGATACAAAGAAAAGCTTGAGTTTTCTTTCTCAAACAACAATTTTTCTGTTTCGTTAAAAAAGAAATAAAATATTATTAACTTCTTTTTTATGGACTTTTTTATCAAATAAATTTATAAAAACTCTCTTTTAATCCATTCTTAAGTGGTTCTTATGAAGAAGAGGGTAGCGATAATAGGAGCAACAGGAATTGCGGGACAACAATTTATATCTGCATTGCAAAACCACGAATTTTTTGAAGTTGCTGAATTATCGGCTTCGGAGAAAAACGCAGGAAAAACGTATCTGAATGCTTTAAAGGATCATAACGGTAAATTAAACTGGTTCTGCGGTGATTTACCATCAAAAAGGATTCTTGAAATGAAGTTATGTAAATCAGATGAATTAGATTTGTCCAAAATTGACCTCATTTTTTCTGCTGTTGAGTCAGAAATAGCCAAAGATTTAGAGCCTTTTTATGCAGAAAGAAAGCCTGTCATTTCTACTGCTTCGTTTTTCAGATACGAAGATGATACGCCTCTGCTAATCCCGTCAATTAACTCTGATCACTTGAAACTTGTCGAAGTTCAAAAATCAAACAGAAATTGGAAAGGTTACATATTACCTATACCTAATTGTACAACAACAGGTTTCGTATCAACACTTAAACCTATTGCAAACAATCACAAAATCGATTTAGCAATAATGACTTCCATGCAAGCTGTTTCAGGAGCAGGGAGAACTTCAGGAGTCTTAGCCTTGGACATAATCGATAATATCATTCCGTTCATCCCTAAGGAGGAGGAAAAGGTAGAAAAAGAGACTAAAAAAATTCTTGGCAAACTCCAAAACGATAAAATAATCCATAGCGACTTAAAAGTATCTGTTACATGTACAAGAGTGCCAGTATTGGATGGGCACACTGAGATAGTAAATCTGAAATTGGATTCTGATTTCGATTTGGAGTCAATAAAGAACTTGTTTATTAATTACAGAAACAGCGATGTCATGGATTTGCCTTCTACTCCTAAGCAAATATTTTATGTCCACGAAGACAACTTCAGGCCACAGCCAAGACTTGACAGAGAAATTAACGATGGAATGACTGTATCAATAGGCAGGATAAGAATTGACTCAGCCTTCAAAGGTATCAAATACGTTTTACTTTCTCATAACACTAAACTAGGTGCTGCAAAAGGGGCTATCTGGATAGCAGAGCTATGTAAAAAGCACAAACATATCTGATTTAAATTAATATTTGGTTGAAATTCTTTTATGAAGTATTTAATTAACAAGATAAAATCAGAAACTTTCAACTTACTTGAGCAAAGTAAATTATTCCTTAACCGATTCAGGAAAACAAATAAAATAGACAAGTGTTTCATAGGCATAAGCTCTGGAGCAGACTCTACTTTGTCTGCTTATCTGTGTAAGCAAACAGGTTTTGAAGTAGTTGGCTTGATACTACCTGGAAAGGCAAACGAATCGGTTCAAATTATCGAAGCACAGCACGTATGCAAAAAATTAGACATACCATACGAGATAATAAGAATCTCTGAAATAGAACAGAAATACAAGGAACTATTAGGAATCGGTGACGATCAAAGAATAGTAGCAGGCAATCTTTCTGCTAGGATAAGGATGACTATTTTGTACGCTAAAGCAAACGAAAATAACGGCATAGTCATAGGCACAGGAGACAAAAGCGAATACCTTTTGGGTTACTTTACAAAATATGGCGATGCTGGTGCAGACATATTTCCAATTCTAAATCTCTACAAAACGCAAGTAAGGTATGCTTTAGAAAAGCTCGGCTTTCCGGAAATAGCAGTAAAAGAGCCGTCACCAGCGCTCTGGAAAGGACAAAGAGCAGAAGACGAGCTCGGTATCTCGTATGAAAAGGCAGACCAGATCTTATATGCATTGACCAATGACCTCAAACAGTTAAAAGATTTCGATGACCAAGAAATAGCTCTAGTGATAGATAAATACAGAAACTCGTATCACAAAAGGAACTTATTGTCTACCTTAGATATGAACGAAATTACCAGAATTGAAGAATCGGTAAGAAAAATAACACGGGAATGATTTTTTATGGAGTTAAAAAATAAGATGGATGATAAAAAGAACATGAACAAAAGAGTCTGTTTGGTATTGACAGGCACTATAGGTTCTGTAAAAGCATTTGACTTGACAAGGCTCCTTGTAAAAAACAATTATTCGGTGCAAATAATATTGACAGAAGAAGCAAAAAAAATAGTATCTGAGACTTCTTTAGAATGGGCTTCAAACAACAGAGTGTTATCATTAGTGGATTCACAGACAAGTTATCTTAAAATAGCTAAAGAATACGATGTCTTTTTTGTTTTTGCAACTTCTAATTTCATCTCTAAAATCGCAAATGGTATTACGGATGATTTAGCGTCATTAACGATAACATGCGCAATAACAAACAACAAGAAAGTGTTAGTTCTACCTCTGATGCATAAAGAATTGTATTCCAAAATTTTGATTAAAAACATTGAATACTTAAAAACCTTAAACCTAGAATTTATTGATCCTAAAGAAGAAGAGGATAAGTACAAAGTTCCTGAACTAGATCTTTTGTTCATTGAAATCGAGAAGGCATTTACAAACCAATCTTTTGCTGGCAAAAAAGCAATCATCTCTTTGGGAAAAACTATAGAAAAAATAGATGACGTAAGAATAATCACAAACATAGCTTCTGGAATGCTCGGCTACAACATAGCTTTAGAGCTTTACAAAAGAGGTTGTGAAGTAACTGTCATTCAAGGTAACACTAATCATGTATTTCCAAAAAAAATAAGCACTCACCAGATATCTACTTATGATGAACTCCAAGAACTGGCAAAAAAACTTACACAACAAAGCTATGATTTTTACTTTTCTACGATTGCAGTATCTGATTTCAAGCCTGTTGTTGATCATTCATCACATAAGGAGCAAATAGCAAAATTATCATCTGAAAAAGAGCACGGCATCAGGCTTATTCCTAGGGAAAAGGTCTTGAAATATTTTTCAGATGTGAAAAACTTGATAATTTTTTCTATGAGCGATAGCAAAAAAACTTTTAATTACAATAACGTTAAACTGATCATTTACTCTGACCCTCGAAAGTATTCAAAAGAAAATCTCGAGCTGATAGTTTGTGATAAAACAAACAAAGTGCTAAAGACTTTAACAGGTAACAGAGAATTGCTTGCAAAACAAATAGTAGATTTTGTAGAACTCACTTCTTGACATTGATGTTTTCTAAAACTTGGTCAAACAAAGTCTTTTTCTTTTTCTCAGTCATCATTTCCCTTTGCAAGTCTTCTGAAGGCACGAAATGGAGTTTCAGTTTGACTTCAACATCTGTAGTCACTATTTTTATGTCCATGTCCTCTTTAGGGAACTCTTCAAAAGTTAACGTGGCGTGTGCATAAGAGTTCTGGATATACGTGTTTCCTACTTCTGCTCCTTTTCCAACAAAGAAAGTTACTGGGGTGCCATCTGGTAGAGGATTGTTATCTTTTTCTAGTTTCACCGACAGTGTTGTTTCATACAAGTTTTGCGCGTTTTTATAGACTATGGTAGTTATGCCTGGCTTCTGTTTGAATATCAAGTTCCTTGACATGTATGCAATTATACCTAATACAATTACAGCAAAAGCTATTATGAATATCAAATAATCGTTTAAGAGCTTTTCTATATTGAGTTCTTCTTGATTTTGTTGTGATTTAATGAACTCTTCAGACTTGATTTTTTCAAGGGTGGTTATTGCATCTACTATATCACTGTCTGTTATCCTTTCCTTCTTGAGCAACCTGTCTATCCTCTCAAGCTCTTGTATTATAACTTTAGCATTGTAGTTGTCTTTTTCTGCGTTCAACGCAGAGTTGAGTGCAGCGTTTCTAAGCAAATTAATCCTCTGAACCTTTTGCTCTGTCTTCTGAACAGTATCGTTTACAGTGGAAGTTATGTTATCGAACTGCTGAGAGAAGTTCAATGCTTCAGAATAACTCTTTGCGTTCTTGATTTTGTCATATAGCGATTCAAGGTTTTCTCTTATCTCAAAGTATTTGGCATACCTGAACTTTTGAATAGCATTACTTAGAGTCTGATTGAATTCCAAAAATATCTGTTCGTATTTGTTTGTGAGGTTGAATATCGCTTCCTGTTCCTCCCCCTTTTCTTTCCTCAGAAGTGAAAGATAGTAGTTTGCTTTTTCAACCATCCTTTTTGCAGTGGCATTGATGTCTATCTCTTTGTCTTCTATTGTTCTGCTCATAGAAATCGCTGAGTTGATAAACCCAACAGGGTAATCTATTTTTCTGCAGTAGTTCAACTTGTTTTTATCAAAAACAGGGTTGTCATTAATAGTCCTTATAGTCCCTAAAATCTGTACCAAGTCGTTGTCTATATCAAACTTGAATTGGAAGCTTTCCCTAAAAGTTGATAATTTCTTTATTACTCTCTCTACCAATTTGTCCAGATTCTTAGTACCTACGCTAAGCGCATAACTCGCTTCCACGATGTCACTTTGATTTAGTGGCTTGAGTGTTTGTATAATAACACTTTCTGTCTGGTTGTTTGCGTTAGTCATGTTAGCAGTATATACTTTGATGAGTCCAAACTGGCAATTTGGATGATAATAACAGGCTTTGTAACATGAATAAAGGTCGTTGCAATCGTATAGGTAATGTCCAAGCATGTTTTTGCAATTGAATTCTCTATCTCTTCTGCTGTCATTGAACTGTGTCACGTAATTGATTATACTGTCAATCGATTGCAGGTATTTCTGGTTGTAGTAAGTCTTCAGAACATACATTGCCTCGTATTCGTCTGTAACTACTATGTCTTCAGTTTCATTGCCATTTTTGAACAGCAAATCTACGTCATTCGCATATATCCAGTAATAGTTGGTGTTTCTTACTTTTATCTCTGTTTCTCTTGAATTCTGCATGTTAATGTACTTTAGTAGTTCGTGCTTAACTGGATAAGTGATTTCTACTGATAGCAATGACACTACAACAACAAGTAACAAATAGTAGCGAATCATAAATATTTTATCGATCAAATTTAATTTCCTTTCAAGAGCCTTGTAAGTCATTTCTATCATCACGTTCCTAAAAATTTTTACTTCTTGCCAAAAGGTTTAGCCTGTGCAACAGGCTTCTTTGTCACGCTCTTTGTTGTATAAACCCAAGCCGTTGCTGCTTTGTTTTGTGGTTGAGCAATCGTAGGTGTAATTTTTCCTTTTTCGGTTGACTTTCCCAAGCCAAGCTGCTGTTCCTGTTTCTTCTTCTTCATCAACTCCATCTTCTTTTTTATGTTCGTCAACAGTAAGTTTATGTGGTACCTTAACTTGAGTTGTTTTATCAAGAAAAACATAAATATCAAGGCAAAAACACTGCCAAGAACCAAAAAAATCAAATTTTCTTTAGTTTTATCAGGTACTTTAACAGGTATTATTGCTGAATAGCTCAACCAAGGTTCGTCTATCTCTATTCTCAGTGCTTCACCTGGCATGGGCTTGTACAAAATCTTTACCTGGCCTTTCTTATCAGTGTAGTAAGGGTATTTGCTCAGGTCTTTTTTCACACCATCGTTTGTAACAATATAAACTTTTACTGCAACGTTTTCTGCTTCTTTGCCGTAAGGGTCTTTTACTGTTAAAACTGTATCGAAGTAATCACAGCAAGTTATGTTGGTCTTGCTCAGAGTAACAGATGCATGTAACAAACTCGTTTCATTGAATACCAAAAACAGAGTAATGATTACAAATAACTTGAACCGTATTTTGGCAGACACAGACCAAAGCATAATATTCATAAATCTATCGAATATAACGTTTATAATCATATAATAAAATACCGTTCAACCAAAAACATATCTGATGCCTTTGGAAATAGTTTTGGCTTTTTTCACTGCTTTTGTCACATCACTCATTCCTGCATTCCATCCTAACAACATCAGCTTTTTGTTCAGTAATTTCAATAGTAGAGAGCTTTCATTGGCTGTATTGTATTCCTCACAAGCGTTTTTCACTATGATAATAAGCACTCTGTTCTTTATACCAGACAGTTCTACTACGATAATGCCTTTACCAGCACAAAGGCTAGTGCTCAAAAACAAGACTATGTTGGCAATCCTTTTAATAGCATTTACTACAATTCTCACTTCTTTGATCTGTCTCTTAATTCATAACTTGATCATTGATTTCTACAAGGGCTATACTAATTACTTCAATCAGGCATTGTTGTTATTTTTCGTAATTATCTTCACAACATATGCCATACTTGCAGAAAACAACAAATTAATTGCTCTGATATATTTTTTGCTCTGCGGCTATCTTGGTATTCTTGCATTCAATCACTTGAGCAATCCTTTCATTACAATATTTTCAGCCTTGTTCGGAGTGACTGCAATAATCTCGTCAAGCAATACCAATCACAACCAAATATCTTTTTCATTCACTCGAAAAGATACTGAAAAAGCATTAGCTTTGATATTCAGGAATTTGAACGTGATATTAATAGCGATATTGTTATCTACAGTAGCAGAAGTATTGCCTACTATTTCAAGTGACGCGCAACTGGCTTTTTTAGCACTGCCTTTTTTGAAAAACGATTACAGTTGTATAATACTATTGTCTGCAATAAGCGCATCTCATCTATTCACTACAGTAATTTCAAATTATTCAGTTTCACTGAAAAGAACTGGTTTCTCAGCATCGATCGAATCGATCACAGGCTACGATAATCTCGTTATAATTATATTCACAATATTCTTATCATTAATCGCATCAGTGATAACGATATTCATTCTTTTGAAAAAAATAAATGAAATTAAGAGCTATGTCATGAACAACTTGCGTGCGTTCTATTTGATTCTTATCGTAATTTCTAATTACGTTATCAATTCTTATACTGGAATTGTATTTCTTTTCTTGTTCTCTATCCTTGGCTTCATACCATACTATAACAATATTAAACGGTTCCTTGGCATGGGCTCGATAGCTCTAAACTATATAATAACAACCTCTCAAAGATTATTATAAGTTCATGAATGTAATTAATAATTAAGAATCGGGTGAAGGTATGGAAAGAAAGCCAAGCATTTTGTTGGTGGGCGATGGCGCAAGAGAGCACATAATAGCAGAGAAGCTCAGTGAGGCTAACGCTAAACTAATCTGCTTATGCTCTAAAGATCATCCTGGAATAAAGAGACTCGCGATACTCTCATCAGGCAAATTCTATTCTTCCGAGATCAACGAAAAGACAATAAACGAAATACTCAAAAACAACAAAGTGGATTTCGCTTTTGTTTCTCCAGACGGGTTGCTTTTCAAGGGAGTTACTGACATGATAAAAAAGCACAAAGTTAAAGTAGCCTCTCCTACAAAGGCTCAGGCAATGATCGAATGGGATAAATCTTTTGCCAGAAGACTCATGAAAAAGCACAAAATTAAAGGAGTTCCAGAGTTCATAGCCTCTAATGACATCAAGGAATTGAACGATTTCATAGAGAAGCACAAGCAAGTTGCTGTCAAGCCTGCTGGACTCACTGGAGGCAAGGGCGTCAAGGTGACTGGAATACAACTCAAAGATGAAGAAGAGGCAAAAGCTTATGCAAAAGAGTTACTTGAAAGCAAGTACTCTGGAATAGAAACTGTTGTGATAGAAGAGAGGCTTTTGGGCCAAGAGTTTACGCTACAAATATTCACTGACGGGAAAAACATAATACCTATGCCACTAGTACAGGACCATAAAAATCTACTCGAAGACGATCAAGGGCCTAACACTGGTGGTATGGGCTCTTATTCTACACAAAATCATCTTTTGCCTTTTATAAGCATTTCTGACTACGAAGAAGCTATTGAAATAGCCAAAAAGACATTGAACGCTTTCTACAAAGAGACCAAGCAATACTTCAAAGGAGTACTTTATCTCCAATGCATGCTCTCTACCAAAGGAATAAAAGTTATAGAGTTCAATTCACGTTTCGGAGACCCTGAAGCGATCAACGTCCTCTCGATTTTCCAAGGTAATCTCGCAGAAGTTTTAGAATCGATAGCAAACAACAGGCTGATTTCAAGCAAAAAGGTGTCTTTTAAAAGAAACGCTACAGTGTGCAAGTATCTAGTACCTAATGGTTATCCTGATAACCCGGCCAAAGACAAGGAAATCATCATAGCAAAGCCAAGGGAAAAGTTCTATTTTGCTTCAGTGTACGAGAAAGAAGGAAAGATATTCACGACTTCTTCACGGGCAATTGCAGTAATAGCAAAAGACATCGATTTCTATTCTGCAGAAAGAAGGGTTGAAATGGACATAAGAACTTCTTTTGCAGGGGAATTGTACCACAGAAGCGACATAGGCACACAAAAGCTAATCTATAAAAAGCTTAACTACCTTAAAGAATTGAACCTGATGTAAGAGCAGTGACAAGTAATATGCTTGAGCAACAACAAAAAACAAACATCGAGAAAAACACTTTGAATACGATACGTGCTCGTGTAACAATACCAAATACGAACGTAATACCTTCAAAAGATATTCTAAAAAAACCTTATTTTTCTACAAAGGATTTGGCAAGGATGATCCAAAGATTGCTCAGAGATCCGAACTTCCGAAACCTGAACGATCTAATCACTTACTTGAAGAGAAACTTTACATCAGTCAATAGCGTTAACATTGTTAATACAGGGACCAACAACTACAACAAAGTTGAAATAACAACCAAAGAAGGTCAAAAATTCATTGCTGGTATAACAAAAGACAAATTGATCTTCGTGGATAATGCTCAAAAATAAGTGTCTGATGTTGTTATGATCAGTTTTTTTGCTTTCTACAACAAGATCAACGAATTCGGAAAAATAATTTCATGTGCATGCATAAACGTGAGAAAAAAACTCGATATCAACCTTGAGCAAAAAGAAATATGTATAATCAGATCGTCTTCTAATTTTGCTCTAGTAATTGTTTCAAAAAAAGAATACACCTCTTTCATACAAAAGATACATGCATTACAGGAATTGATTGAAACTTGTATTACTGCAGAAGACAGAGTTAATGATTTGAAATTGAATTACTTGAAAAAGAACGAAGAAATTATAGGCTTTCAGATAAACGATCTAGACAAAATAAACAGAGTAACAATTATGTTCAGTTTTCCTCTCAGGCTCAAGCTGAAAGACGATTCTTTTCTTGAATTTTCCAACATTATGATAATAGACAACTATTCAAAAGCCATTTCTATTGTTTTAAAAAGCAATTCAGAAAACGACTACAGGATAGTTGAATTTTTGCCTAACGTTCTAGATATTTCTGATCTGAAGTTAGTAGCAGGTTATTCTTACGTAGAAGTGTAGTATCATCATCTGCTCAAACTTTTTTCTATCATCTTTTCTGCCAGTGCTCTGTTTAGTTCTCTTTTCTCTTTGTGTTGCTCAAAGAACTCAGTCACAATCTTCCCGTAACGGTTTTTGCATTCACCACAGAGTATTCTGCCACTTAGACAATCTCCTCTCATCTGTTCAAGCAATTCTTGTTCTTTGATAAAGTGTGATTCGCAGAGCTCGTAAAAAACGCATTTTTCTATCTCTCCACCTAACCTTCTCTGTTCTTCAGCAGTGTTTCTGCCACCAGTAAATACGTTCCTTAACTTGGTTTTTACTACAGAAACGTCTTCGGAAAGGCTCAAAATGTTCTGTCTGTTTCTCTTACTCATCTTAAAGCTACCGTCTAAACCGCGCATGAACTTGATGTACAAGGAGCACGGCTGATCATATCCTAGTTTGATCGCAAGGTCTCTGGCAAGCCTTATGTGTGGATCTTGATCAATTCCAACAGGCACAAGAACAAGATCGTAATTATCTTCGTAAGGCAGGAAAATGTCACCCATCTGTGTCATTGCACTGAAAAACAAGTCTATTTCTCTATCTCCGTAAACCGCTCTTAACGTAGAATTAGTTGTCTTTGTAGAGCACAGAAACGCTTTCCTAAGAACCCTTATTTCACGTGACTGGAAATACACGTAAAGATTTTTTGTGTCTATCCCCAAAGCCAACAAATCTGTTAAATTTGAGATCGCATAGCTTTTGCATTCAGATTCAGACAAATTGTTGTCTGCGATAGCTTCTAGATCTGCTATGCAGTAATAAATTTTGCAATCGAAAACCTTTTGTAAAAAAACAAGTATGTCAGCAACCAGTTTACTGCCCAAGTGGAAGTCGTTGGAAGGTTTTATGCCTGATAAAATAGCTATTCTCTTTCTTTTTTTGTATGCATCAAGGAATTTGTCAAAGTCTCTGTGGGCAAAAAGAATTTTTCTCTTGAAATAGTTTATTCCTGAAATTTTTTTTTCCTCTATCAGTTTGTTTACTTCAAATAGTAACGAATTTTCTATCTCTCTTAAACCGAATTCTCTGAAGTATTTGGTGTAATCAAAGGACTCCCTGTCAAGGTCGTTTTCCCAAGGATTTAACTCTTCTTTGTTTAGATCTTTCTTCATTACTTATCACTTTTTCAAGTATTCTTATCCCTTCCTTTTCGTTTATCTCGAAAACAAAAGTATCGTAACTGTGTCTACTGCCCCTGAGTTTGGTTATTTCTATCTCTCTTATCCTATGGTTCCCTATTTTGTTGAAATAGAATTGGATGAAGCCATCGGAAAGTTTGACAAAAGGATTTCTGTTCGCTTCTTCAAAACTCAAGTTTTCTGCTATCATCAAAGTAGTGCATTCCCAGCTTCTCAGTCTTTCAAAGAGTTCCTTGGTCCTTTTCCTCAACTGCAACTGATTATCGTGCAAAAGCATAAATGGTGTTATGCAATCGATTACCAGCCTTTTTGCGTCAATACTGTAAATAAAGTCTTTGATGACTGACTCTTTGTCGTCGAAGTGGTTGAGCTCGTTGTAAGGGTACTCTATAAACAAGAACTTCTTTTCTCTTTCTAAAATTTCGAAGTCCATGTTGAATATCTTTGCAGTGGTTAAAATACTGTCTTTAGTCTCGTCAAAGGATATGTAAATCCCGTTCTCGTTTTCCTTTGTTATACCATGATATAAAAATTTCAGAGCAAATATAGTCATGCCTGAACCGAATGGGCCGTTTAAGATTATTATGCTGTTTTTCTTAGGCATGTCAAAAACAATTTTTTCTATTCCATGGATACCTAAGTTGGTTCGAGCTAAAACAAACCCTTTTTCTTGTATCTGTTTCTTCTTTACTTCGATAGACTTCAGCAGCATCTCTCTCAATTTTTCCAAGTGCTCTGCCCTCTTTGCCAATACTGGGTCCAAGGGCAATTCTTTGTCTTCATCATTAGCATATGTCATGGTATCACTTCTTTTTCTTCTCAAACTCTTCCAAAAGCTTTTTGCCCAACAGTTTTCTGTTTTCTTGTTCCTGTAGATACTTCTTGAGCTTGTCTATATCTAGAGAATTTTTTACTATGTACTCGGAATAGTTGTAGATCTGATTTGATGCTTCAAGCAAAAGTAATGCCGCTTCGTTCGCATTTATTACGTACTTTTCTGGCTTCAGTATTTCTATTGCGAAAGGATTGTATTTGTTACAAATCCTTGACAGGCTCAACAAATCTTTGGTGATTAATTTAACTTCAGCTGTGGTTGAAACTATGTCGTTTTCCTTTATTGGTTCTAGGATTTTTCCATAATACGCAATGACGTTGTCTTCTTTGTTTATTCTCGTAAGTAATTCAACCAAAAGATTTCTCACATCATCTTCATCTTTACCGTGCATGTCAATGTATATTATCGAATAGACGTAATTTTTTTCCTCATACTTTTTAGCAAGTTCTTCAAATTTCTTTTCAGATTCATCAATTAAATTCATAGAATCACATAATAATTTCGTTTAAGAAAATATAAACAGTACTTTTAACAAAACAATGCTACAAACGTTTATAAATCTTTCGTATAGATTAGTAATTATTAAAAACCTTATTCTTCTGGAGCTGATTCCATGACTGACGAAAACACTTGTCCATCTTGTGGCTCGAAAAAACTACAGAAAGATTACGAAAGAGGAGAAATACTTTGTGCAGATTGCGGTACAGTTGTCAGTGACAACGTCGCTGACTTCGGTCCTGAATGGAGGGCCTTTGACGCAGAGCAGAGAGAAAAACGTGCAAGGGGTGGAGCACCTACAAGGTTCACAAGACCTAACAAGGGTTTGTCTACAGAAATTGACATGAAAAATGTAGATCTCAAGGGTGGTAGGATTTCTGCTCAAAAACAAGCTCAAATGTACAGGATAAGGAAATGGCACAAGAGGGCTTCGATAGCTTCTTCAGTTGAAAGGAATTTGGCTATAGCCCTCACAGAGCTAGACAGGATAGCCTCTTACCTTGGACTGTCTCCTGACATCCGTGAGGCTGCAGCAGTCCTCTACAGGAGGTGCATAAAGGCAGAGCTCATAAGGGGCAGGCTTATAGAAAGCGTCGTAGCTGCAGTCATTTACGCAGTTTGCAGGATGAACGGCATTCCGAGAACTCTCGATGAAATAGCCAAAGTATCTTCTATTGAAAAGAAAGAAATAGGCAGAGCTTATCGTTTTATCAGACGTGAACTCGGGCTTGACGTGCCACTCACTGATCCTACTCAGTACGTGCCTAAATTTGTAGCTGCTTTGAAGTTGAGCGGTGAGGTTCAAGAAACTGCGATAAGACTTCTCAAGGACTCTTTGAAAGGCGGTTTGATTTCTGGCAGAGGTCCAACTGGTGTTGCGGCAGCAGCAGTCTACATCGCTTCAGCTCTGCATTCTGAAAAGAGGACGCAGAAAGAGGTTGCTGACGTTGCAGGTGTGACAGAAGTCACGATAAGAAACAGATACAGAGAGCTAAAGAAGGAGCTCAAGATCGACATAGACCTTTGAAAAATTCCTCTTCAATAAATTCAATTCATTTTTGCCTTTTGCCTTTGTCAGCATTCAAACTAACTTAGGCGTATGTTAGAGTAGGAATCATGTCTTTCAAATTAACCAACTTAGGTCCATGTGTAGTCAAGGTCTCTTCTAAAATTTTGTTTATATTTTCTGTTTTTTGTTGTTCTGAAAGGCTAGGATCTTTCATAACTTCGATTATCTTAGAAGCAGCTGCAACTATGGCTTTTGACATTTCTTCCGCATTTTTCTCTTCCACTCCTTCATTAATCAGCATAGCTTTTATCAATCCTGTAACATATGTGTGATTTTGTTGTGGCTGTCTGTTCAGTCTTTCACCACGTTCCAACTCGCTACAAGCAATAGCTACTAGAGCAGATAACTTGATCGAGCCTTCTTCTAAATAGTCGTTTGTCCTCAAAGAACTGTCTTCTCTATGTAAATTGTTAATAACCTCTGCTGCATGCCCTACAACTTCTTTAACTGAATCACTTAGGTTTCCTGTTACAGCTATTACTACTCCCTCGATGAAATTGTTTGTCAGTTCCAATTTTCGTGTTTCATTTTCTCCAGTTTGCTGTTGTTGCTTTTCCCTTTCTTCAAGAATTTTATTTACGTTTTCAGCGATTTTCTTGAACAATTCAGCGAGAGCTTTAGCGACTTCTTCAATACTTTTAGTTATTGCATTTTCTTTAGAGATATCTTCAGCGAGTTGAAAAACTTTTGAATGAGCTATGACTGTGACAGTTAATTCATAAGCTTGTTTAATCAGAGACTCTGCTTCTTCTTTTTTGTGAGTTTTATGTGTAGCGGCAGATGTAATAGCAATAGCCTTTTCAAGAGAGCGCATTTCTCCAAGGTTATTGCTAGTATTATTTCTAGCGATGTTCAAGAAGTTTTGCACGTCAGTAGCTGTGATACTAACTATGTTAAGTCCAAGTTTTTGTAGTTCTTGATTTAATATTGTTGCTATTTGTTGATTAGACAACCCTTCTTGGTTTTTCAACCTTTCGACATACCCTATTATAGGATAAATTTCACTAAGCCTTCCACTCGCTAAGCC
>JAOAJI010000039.1 GCA_026414265.1 Microcaldota archaeon | reverse complement strand
AATCTTATTAATGAACCCTCCAAAGGATTGAGCTTGACAACACGTGAAAAATTTAAATATTTACCCCCATTAACGTACCTAACCGGTTCAAATTCATAATTTCCAGTACCGTTATCAAATCCAAACACATAAGAATGTAAACCATCCATATCAGTTATGTTTATGCTTAAATTTGACCAAGAATCAACCAAAGTTGAATTCCATTTCCAATCCGCTATAGAGAATGCATCATGAAAGCATAACAATTCATTTGTTTCAAACGACGTCTCTGAAAAAGCTAGATTATCACATCTGTCCTTAACTTCTATTCTTGCCTTTATTGTACAACCAATAGTATCATTTAATCTAAGAACTTGCGTCGCTTCACCAAAAAGCTGATCTACATCAATCCACCCAGTTATGTCTTCATAATAACCAGTGCAGTTATCAAAAAGAAAACGATAAGATTTTACAATATCGCCATCAAAAAAACGAATAAAAAATTTGGTGTCTTGACCAGCAAAAGTAGAATTATAATCCCACACAGAAAATAAAGAGTCTGAAGAACAAATCAATTCGCTACAATTATATGAATAATAAATCTGTGCACCGGAATCTGTTGTAATTGTCAATCTGTCTAAATCAGAACCAGAAGAAACTATAGGAGACGTAACGTTTATTTCTATATCTGTTCCAGGATTCCAAACCCCCTTTGCTGAATGTTCAACTACTTTTCCATTAACAACAATACTTAGCCTGTCTAAGCTAACTTGAACATTTCCATTATTGATAGCCTTGATTAAAATATAATGTCCAATTGAACAAGTACCAGAAGGTATAACACTCTTGATTTCTATTTTCCTGTGTTCAGCCTGAGCATACCTAATACTTTCCTTCATTCTCAACGATTCAACTAAAGAAGAAAAATTTGATTCAATATAACCATAAGATAAAATCAATAATGCAATGCAAATTATTCCTAATATTACCAATGTAATTATGTTTGAATAGACCACAATAAATCTAACTTTTTTTTGTTTATAAAATTATATTTGTGAAGTTTAAGTCAATTAAAAAATTAAGTAATTTCATTTTGTTTTAATGTAATTATCAAATAAATTATACAAAAACAGGCAAAATATACACGAAAATATTTTAACTTAATCAAACTCTGCTTTATTTTTTTAATTTAAGGCATACATTACTGTAGTATAGTATGCCACAGACAATACAGGAACATAATCACCTTCGGTGTAGCTCATTGTCAGAACGTTCGTGAAACTAGAAGTATAAGAAATTGAAGGAATACTAATGTCAATACCTGTCCATCCATTTTGAAGATGCATACGCCTAAAGTCTTGAACAAATGTAGGACGCTTTATAGATAAACCTTATAAACCAGTTGATCGACACTCATAAAAGGTTCCATAACTAGTTCCGTTAAAAGCATCTAAAAATATACTAGTACATGATGTAGTGAAAGGATTACTAAATAAATCAGCCACTACACAATAAGATAGACCAAAACTAGAATAAGCAACATTAATCGTCAGATTTGCATCAAGTACAGATTCAAGATTGTTTGATATAGCCCAAGTCGGAAATCCCGTTAGATAACATAAATATAACCGCTAAGAGATGAGAATGTAGAGTCTGCCCTTACTAAATTGTATTGCTAAAAAAAGAGTTCTATTTAAATAAACAAAACCTTCAGTCCCACCTTCATTAGCTGTGGTTAGACTAATAAACCATAACACCTTTCCATTGCATGATGTAAAAAATTCTCCAACATCACTCCAAGTAAATTTTCCACACTTATCGTCAGTTAATAATCTAAATCGGAGATCCACAACACCACATGTGTTGTTAAGTTTAAAAGTAAAAGAATATGAAAAATTACGATTGTTAATAGTAGAATTTGCGATACTGTTGAAGAAACCGGTACGTTATCAATATATAATCCGTAATTGGTGATGTTATCATAATCACTAACATTAATAGTTATATTAATTAATAACGAAGCCACCATTTGCTGTAGAATTCCAGAACCAATCACTAAAAAGAGTTGGATTCTTATACGCAGGCAATTAATATTGCAGTTGTTGTCATTTGTATTTTATTCTACCAATAACTTTGGACGTGATGAAAAAGTGCTCTTTCACAAGAATCAAATATCAATATTAATATCAGTAATATCAGAATTATTGCAGCAAAAAACCTAAAATAATCGAATAATCCATTAAACTCATATACACGTATTGTCTGTAGTATAATATACAATTCTCAATGTTGGAGGATAAACTCCCTCAGCTGAATCAAAATGAACATAATTATTTAACCCAATAAGTACTGCTGGTACGCCTATACCTATACCAAACCAGCCTTTTGTAAGATGAAAATTTTTAATATCTCTGAGTAGCGTAGGGCTTTTTAATGAAAAGTTCTTTATCCCTGGAGACAGACACTCGCTATAAATCCCATAGTAAGTACCATTTCCTGCATCATTGTAGATTGTAACATTAGAAGAAAGTAGAGGATCAGCTAAAAGATCAAATAATTGACAATAAGATATATTGTAATTAGACATATCAGATATATTTAGTGTCAGATTTACATCTATAATATTTTCTAAATTTGGAGAAATGAACGAGACTGTTGAAAACTTCAAATATGCTCTTGCAATAGTGTTCATACCTCCAGATATATTGGCCTTCAAGATAGGTGTTGTATTATATAGAAGATAGTTAACTGTATTATAATAAACATAACCATCTGTTGAATTAAAATCACTAGTTCTAATCTCAGTCGAACATAATACTTTGTTTGAACAGTTAGTAAAGAAACTCCCTTCATGGCTCCATGTAGAACTACTGCAACTATCTATTACATTCAATTTAAAACGAATCAAGGCACCACACGTACGATTAACATTAAACACATACGAAAATGATAAGTTATTACTCGAATAGTCTGGAAAACCTATCGGAGAACCATATGAACCTGTTCCATTATCTATATATAGTTCATATGAACTTATCTCATCTAGATCACTAACATTTATTGAAATATTAACAAAACTGCCATTTAATGTAGAATTCCAGAACCAATCACTAAAAAGAGTTGGATTCTTACACGCAGGCATAGTCAAATTACAAACATTATTCGTTGTATTGTAATATACAATCAATTTAGGACGTGATGAAACTATTGTATTTTCTGAACTGTTCAATGTCAAAGCAGTATAAGAATTAGTAAGATTTGATACCACTATCCCTATCCCAAACCATTTTTGAGGAAGTAATTGCATAAATTCAGTTATTGCGCTGGACAAATTAATATTCGCTTTACTTGAAAGATTAAAAAAAACAAATGAAGAATCGTTTCCATAATATGTACCATTCCCTGCATCCTCATAGAGATATTGGTAATTTGAGTAAGAACTTGGTTTTGCAGAAAAATTATAGAAATGTAAGAGAGGGACTCCTGTAACAATACTATTCAACGTAATAGAAAGATTTAGATGATTTATAGTAGCTATATTCGAAGGTAAATAAGAAGAATTAAATTGCAAATAGGCGCGATGATAGACTGAACCTCCTGAATTGTTCATTAAACTTAGTGTTGCTAGGGAATCTATCTTAGAATATGTTGTACTTATCACATACCCGTCTTCTCCTCCAGGTAATGCTGGATCTAATTCAACAATACACCTTAAATTACCCCACCCAGAACCTCCACAAGTCGTTGTAAAGCTTCCTACTGAACTGTTAACCCTGTTACCACAACTGTCGTTAACCTCTAATATAAACCTTATACTAGAACCACATGTGCTGTTAACCCTCCTAACTATACTAAAGTTAACATCATTATCCATAGGACTGTTACTAACCCAACTATCTGCTACATATACACCTGTACCGTTGTCAAACCATAATCGATAACTCGTTACGTTATCCAAATCGCTCACGTTTATGCTTATGTTCACATCACTACCATTAACAGTCGAATTCCATGCCCAACTACTAAACATAGGTATGTTACTACACCTATTACCAGTAAGATTATTTACACAGTCTCTTGTTGTATTGTAGAATATTATCAATTTAGGTTTGTAGTCATCTAACAGTATGTCAGATGAGTTTATCAAATCCTCAACATAAAATTGATAGGCGTTAACGTGTGAGCATATACCTAAAGCAAACCAGCCTTGTCGCAACGTTGATTTGAATCCGTCTAGAGCATTCTGGAATAAAGAAAATGAAACATAAGAAGGAGTATTTCCACCTAAGCTTCCACTACCGTATAATGAACCATTACATGCATCATTAAACAAAGTTTGGTTATCATTAACCATTGAAGGCCTGTTTTGAATATCGTAGATGTATGTAATAGAAATAGGATTATTTGGCGGGAGATATAGACCAGGAATATTAAAGACTGTTAAATTAATTTCAGTAATGTTTATATCATTTATTAACTCTCTAAGTAGCGAAGTATTAAACTCCAAAAATGCAACAGACCTTTCAGTATAACTTGCATTATGTAATACTCGCAAATATGGTGCACTATCATTCTTCAAGTAAATTCTGTTTGTACCTGAAAGGTATGAAAGTATGTAACCATCATGGCCACCTAACATTCCGGTACTAAGTTCTAAAACACATTGATTTGTGCCGCAAGTTGTTTTAAATGATCCTATAGAACTATTTACCAGATTACCACATGAGTCATTAACTTCCAATACAAATCTTATTGTCTTATTGCAAGAACTAGTCAGCCGTTTTACAATACTTAAATTGATATCTCTGTCAAGATTAGAAATCCATCCATCATTAGTAAAGAATCCATTACCGTTGTCAAACCATAACCTAAAGCTCACTATTCCATCATCATCTGTAGCGTTTATATTAACCAAAACATCGCTTCCATTTCTCGTTGTATTCCACGTCCAGAACGAGAATACTGGACTTGAATCGCATTTATGATTTTCATTAAAACATATATTAGAAGTATTGTAAGAGATAATTAAGGTTGGTCTATAAGTTCCAAAAAGACTCTCTGAAGAATTAAAAACAACATAAGATGTTGCAGTAACATTTGGATATATACCTATACCAAACCAGCCTTCGTCTAATAGGTTATTAAATTCTCTTATACCTTGGGTATTTAATGTAATATTTTTGAAACCTGTTGAATTGCAATTAAAGCACATACTGTATAAAGGACCATCACCAGAATCAACAAATAGCTGCTCGTTAGTTGAACCACTAGGTCTTTTTGACAAATTATACAGATTTATACTGTGAATAAAAGAACTAACACCGTGATCTGCAACAAATAATGAAAGGTTGATCTGGTTAATTTGATCTTTTAAAAAGTCCAAATTAGATGTATTGAACTCTACATAAGAACGATAAAACCAAGGTACTGCTGAACCAACTTTTAATCCTAATGAAGAATTATTTCTTGTGTAAGTATTGGTAGGAACATGATACTCTACGTAACCATCATCTTCGCCTGTATCGTCAGCATATACATACATCAAACATTGTCTTACACCACATGTAGTTGTGAACGAACCAACTGTACTGTTTTTTTGGTTGCCACAATAATCGAATGCTGTTATGTAGAATCTGACCAAAGCGCCACATACAGAATCTGTACGTTTAATAATGTCTAAAGTGTAATTGGTAGAATTTATATTATCAAATACATCTGAGGTATAAGTTCCTTTTCCGTCATCAAACCAAAATATCAATTTAGTTATCTCATCTGTATCATTAATATTTATTTTAATATTAACATCACTATCCGCCAGGGTAGAATTTATCGTCCATTGACCGAATTCAGTTGCGTGTTTACATGCTTTAGTAGTATCAAACTCAAAAATAGAACTATTGGTAAGAGAACCACAACTATCATTCACTGTAACATAACCTCTAATTCTAGCACCGATAGTATCGTTCAACCTATAAATAACTCTAATATCGTAATCGATTAAGTTAGGCACATTGATATAGCCTAAACTAATGAACTCGTTTATACCATTATCTATGAAAAATTCATACCCCGTTAAGTTATCTGGATCTATAACAGATATGTTAAATTCAGAATATTCACCAGCGTAAGTACTATTGATTGACCATGGTGAGAATTCTGGTTGATTGAAGCACTTAGATGATGTAAAAAATTGACCTTGGAATGATCGCGTAATATTACATGAATCATTTACAAACAAGAT
>JAOAJI010000038.1:3119-6482 GCA_026414265.1 Microcaldota archaeon | reverse complement strand
CTGTTATTGTCTTGACACTCTTTCCAAATGTCAAACTTTTTCGCAGTGTACCTCGCTTTGATATTAGATGCAACAGCTGCCAACAAGGTTCTTACAAAATGGTGGCTTGACCGCTTTTTTGATTTTATTTTTGTGCTCATTGTGACTTGATGAATTGAAATTGAACAATGGTTGTTTCCGTTTGCTGATAAATCCAAATCGTATTCGTGTAATGGATTTGATAATTTAATTTCGTCTCTAATACCTAAACGGTATTTGATCCATTCTTCAAACTGTTCTTTAGTACATTCAACAGGCGGTGTGATTTCAAATATTACTTCTGCTTTCATTTTATTTTTGGTTTAGTTTATTAATTAAACATTCCTAAGCTATTGTGTAATCTTTTATTTGCGATTCTAATATAGTCTGGATTTAGCTCAAATCCAACATAATTCCGGTTTAATTTCCTTGCTACAACAGCTGTGGTTCCGGAGCCCATGAATAGGTCTAAAACAATACCTTGTTCAGGGCACCCGGCTCTGATCATTCGCTCAACCAATTCTTCCGGATATACCGCAAAATGACTATCCCTAATTTACCATTTAGAGCTGGTTATCCTGTACCAATAATCTTCCTCTTCGTTACGAATCTGGCTAAAATCTCTTTTTAGGAGATTGATAGCTTTCTCCAGATTCTTTTTACTCTCTTCTGACAAGTTCTTACCATCCTTAGTAAGGACTTCCCGGATTAGTTTTAATACCTCTTTCATATTATAAACGTTTAAATTTCTCCCAACTTATCATAAGATGCAATGTAGCTAAACCTGAATATAAGACCATCTTTCTCTCTACAGATAAGTCTTACTTTTGGAATTATGATCCCATTGTATTTGCTCCTTAAAACCTCACCTTCTTCCCTTATTATTTTGAGTATTTTGTCTCTTATCTTTTGTTCTAATTTTGCATTTCTGGTACAATCTCTACTATATTTGAATGCAACATCCCAGTCATCAGAACTGATGTACTTGATGTCTCTTACTACCGTTTTGAGCTCCTGTTTACTGAGTATTATCTTTTCATACTTATCATGTACGTATCCTGTGAACTTTGCTTTTACGATCAATCTTTTATTGTGAGAGCATATAAAAACTTCAACATCAAAATTATCTGGTATAGGCCGGATTATAGGTATTTGGTTGATTATTTCTTCAAGTTTTTGTTTATTCTTATCAGAATCGTAAGTGTTCCATGAGTCATTGCTTTTAATCATTGAGTAGTTAATGTATTTTACGCGGTTATTATGAAAATGAAAACTAAACAGAATCTCATCCGACTTTTGGGATTCTAAGAATTCTTTTATGTCCATTCCTGATTAGTAATTTAACTTACACGTTTTTTGATAGCTCACAACATAGTCGTACTTAAAACACAAGTACCTATCATGTACAGATGCAAGAAGAACTGTTGGTGTTATAGCTCCTATATACCCTTTTGTTAAAAGGTCAACCTTCGTCCTTATAAGACTAAGGATCCTATTCTCTATTTTTTCCTTCAACCATGGTTCTACAGCACAATCTTTGCTGTAATAAACTATTATTCTGTGATTGTTACCTACTATGTCTTTAATGTTATCCTTTACAAATTTAAGACTTTTTTCGTCAAGCTCAATTATGTTGTTTTCTTCAATGATCCTTTGGTTAAAATTAACTTCTACATCTATTTCTTCCTCATTCATACGCAATGTAACATCCAAGACAGTGTCATTTGGTATATCATAAAGCATCGGTATTTCTTTAATGATCTTACGAACCATTTCGTCTGAGTAGCTAAAGTTACACTCTGTCCATCCGGAATCCTTGCGTACAATTAAATACTGGATAGATTTTACTATTCCGTCTTCGTAATAGAAACCGAAGTTTATCCCGTTTATATCTTTCGATTTCATGAACTCTCTAATGTCCATAATACTTCACCATTGTAATTTTTCTGCAACAATCGAAATATTGCAGTTTTTCTGCAATGTCGAACTGTCTTTACCTTTGAGTCTTATCGTATTAATAAACTTTTTATCCCGTGAATATCATCACCAAGTATTTCGTTAACTCTCTGGTATTTTTTCTTGTCCATCGTAAATAATGGAGAGCTCCTGTATCCTAGACCAAATTCTCTACCCTCCTTATCATCTATTAAGAAGCAGAGTATTTCATATACTGACGGTATTGCTGCCTCCAGTGTACTATCTGTTACTGGCCCATAACTGAACTTTACTGACTTTCTGTTTTTAGTCATCTTGATTTCAAAGAAGTATTTTCTACCACTCTGGGTGTAATCCAGTATTTTTATGTTTATACCAAACATTTTAGCAGCAATCTCACCTATGACTTCAGACTTAGCTACAATGAAGTATTCCATTATTCTGAATTTCAATTTGTTCCAATTAGAGAGCACCGGCTGTTTGTTTATTTTGTGGGATGCTTGTAAAATTATCTGATCAATTATGTCTAAGGTTGATTTGTTTACGTTTATTTCTTTCAAGTCAATGCAATTCTCAATGTTGAATCCTAACTGTTTAGGATCAAACACTTTTCTCATTTCGTTGATACTAAAGCTTAATTTCGGTTTAATCGTACATTTTGTGCTTTTCATCTGTTCTCATTATCTTAATTAACAATTTCCTTTGTTTCCTCCTTAAAAAGGAGGCTTTTATCCTATTTCCCAAAGATAAGAACTTTTTTAACAAGAAACATTTCATAAGTCGTGAGCCTCCTCTAACTTGTTGTTTTTTATGCAGTAAGTATTAAAGGGAAATACTTTAATCAATACTTGTGCTGTATCATCAGTTAATCCTTTCATGAATATTTCTACAAGTTTGAACTCTAAAGGGTTAACTATTTTTTCAAAAATTTCGTTTGCTAAGTCCCTTAGCTTTTCCTCGATGCTCTTTTTGTTAACGATGCATTCTCTTTTATAGTGAACACCTAAACTAACCCTTTTGTTAGCCCTTGGTATTCTCGCATAACAATCTCTGACTATGCTTAGCTCTTTGTCAATCACGTACCCGAAATTAATTTCAACCTCATGGAAAGCTGTTGATTTATCCTTGGCTATCCAACTTAGTTTGTATTTTACATTTTTATCCGAACTTACTTTTTTTAAAAGTTTGTTACATATCTCCAATCCTACCTTCGAGAGTATCTTCTGGTTATAGTAAGGTGTAACGTATCCACAACTTGTTAATATCTTGTTGTTGAATTGTATCTCCATAAGCAAAGATTTGGTGTTATTAGTACTTTAAACAATGTGACTCGTTTGGAAATATTCCCATCACTACATGTGCCTCTTCTTCATTCGGAAAATTCAACGCAATTTCTACGAGTTGGGTGAC
>JAOAJI010000038.1:0-3019 GCA_026414265.1 Microcaldota archaeon | reverse complement strand
TTTGGAAATATTCCCATCACTACATGTGCCTCTTCTTCATTCGGAAAATTCAACGCAATTTCTACGAGTTGGGTGACTGATGGCTTTACAATCTTTTCGTAAATCTCTTTGGATAAACTTACGATCTCTTTTTCTAACCTATCTCTGTTTACCACACAATCTTTTTTGTACTGGTTTGCTCTGATAACAGGTTCGGTATCTTCTGAAATGGTTACATAGACATATTTACATATTTTTGATACATCCAAATTTCTGTCAACTGTGTACATAAACTCTGTTTTGATGTGTGTCATGATAAGCGAACCAAGACCAATTGACCAAACCAACTTACATTCGATTTCGCTTTCGTTAAGAATAGTGCTAAGAATGTAATTGTAGGTGTCTTTGGTCAAGGTTGATTGGATATCGGCCTGGTTGACAAGAGTTGCATAATATGGGTTTATGGACAATCCGTTTTTACTTTGCTCTATCATGTTTTAATTGTTTACGGATGCGTGTAAATCAAAAAGCCACTTGTGTATAATTTCCCAATTATACACAGCAGATCCAACCAAAAACTTTACATCTTTTTCAAGAGGGTATAAGCATATCAGTTCAATAGTTGCCGGACTCATAACCGCCATACCAGAATATATTATGATTTCTTCTCTGTCTCTTTCAGTTAATTCATCTACATAATGTTTCACTTCCTCTATCCTGAATAAGACAGAGTAAAACAATATTTTGGAAAGGGCTATCCTTTTTGGATGGTTGTTCTCACTTTTAACAATCTCGAAAAGTTTTTCAATAGGTTCAGTTTTTGAAATCCTAATGAACTCAACTACATCTGCGAAATCTTCTTTCATATTAGTTTGGATTAATAGTTAAACAATAACAGAATTGTAAGGATTAATATACTTAACCCAATGAGCGCTAATGGTATGTGCTCGTACCATTTTTTGTACTCAAAGTAGTTTTCTTTTATTGACTTTGCTATTACATAGCATACGAGAAATCCGGATATTATTACTACTATCATAGCTACGTTATGTTTAATTGTACATTCAGACCCATTATCACTGAGTTTTCAAAAATTTGACTGCTCCTAACTCTGAAATAAACGTTTTTAACCCTGAACGAAATATTTTCTTTCGTCAGTTTATTGATTACTGTTTTCAACCTTTTAAAAGAACCGTCTCTAAGCTTACCTATGACGGCTTTCCTAGTCTCTTCGTTTACTAAGCAATCATTTTTGTACATTATATGAAAATGTACCAGGCAATCACTTTCGTGCGTCGTGTGAAAGTATTCAAAAGCACCTTCTATTTCACGAACCTTTTCTTTTACGAACCTTGCTTCTTCCTCAGTAAGGGATACTATTATCGGTAATATTCTTATCCGTGATACTTTTGACGTTAGTAGTTTTTTGGTAATGCTTACTGGTAACATAATTAGTACTGTATTTATTATAATGCATTGTAAATGGCAGAATTATTTCATTATCAGACGTTGTTACAACGTTAACCCTTGTAACCAGATTATTAACTAAAAAGTCTGAATCTTTATCCGTGCTAAAAAATTCTATCACTTTTTCCTTAATACCCTTTCTTACCTTTCGTTTTATTCCCTCTTCTATGGTTTCGTCAACATCCTTTGCCCTTCTATGCACAAATCTTAAGGTGTTGTCTCTTATTTCAACGTATTTAACTTTCGTTTCCAGATACTCAGCTTCTTTTCTGCTTAGTTTGATAACGGAAAATAAGGTTTCTGATGTCTTTTCTTTTGTAATCATACTTTTTAAACATTAGTTTTAGCTACTTCACTGTAATTGTCTTTGTTTTGAATGATGTAAAAACTATACTCGATCTCCAACTCATCTCTAACTTGTTCTAACTCTTTGTGGATTGTATAATCCTGGTTTAGGATAATGGAGTAGTCCTTCTCCGCTAAAAGCCTGTGTTTTAAGATCTTTGCTATTTTACCCATTATCCTGTCCTCAATGCTCTTATCTGGCAGTAAATCCCTTTTATATATGAATTTTATGTGGTATGTAGATGCGGCTACAGTACCACGTATTCCTCTGGCATTTTTGTTAATGTAGAGTAACTCGTCTTCATCTAATGAAACAGAACAGCTCCCGAATCTTGGTTGATAATTGAATCTCATAATATGACTATTCTTTTGTACTGTTGATTAAAAACCTTGCTACGCTATTCTCTGTTTTTGATATGGTGTAGGAGCAATTGATTGCTAAGGTATTGCCATTGATTGTTGGCTTTCCTCCACAGTATTCGATTGATGTAATATCTGTTTTAAGCTTAGATGCCAGTTCCTGTAATTTGGCTTTGGAAGAATCCGATATCTTATTTCTAACTTGCTCGTCAATTTGTCTATCGTATATTAAATCCCTGCAATATACAAACGTAATTTCACTACCAAATTTCAAGGAGTAACCTCCCAAGTGACCAATGCTTCTTACGTACGTTATTTCTTTATCTTCTAAATGTACCTCTATATTGGTAAATTGCTCCACGCTCGATTTTATTTTCGAGCACTTCGTATATTTCAACATGCCTCCTTCAACCAGCTCAACAGCAACAAATCCACGTTCTTTTTTATAGCTTGCAGGAACGTTCCAGCCAGGGCGAAAATCTTTGCGTATTCTATCAATAATCAATTTCTTGTCCTTATCAGACAAGTTTAATGGTCTCCTTATTTCAACTGTGTACATATTTCTATATGTACTTTTGAAATAAGCTACAACCATGCCTTTACTCAGGATTTCCTTTACTTTGTCCATACTAGTAGTCTTGTTGTTCGGTTTCATAGTCAAAGAATCATCCGATAATTATCTCACCATCTTCAATCTCTATTTCGTCCGTGCTAATTGAAACGCACCCGCTTGCAAGTATATACTCATCATTCACATCTTGGAGCTTTTCATAAGCTTCTTCGGCAATTTTGGTTTTTAACGATTTTTCGATTTTATCGTTTACCACTATATCCTTTTTGTATGAGAATTCGATTTCAGTGTAATCAC
>JAOAJI010000037.1 GCA_026414265.1 Microcaldota archaeon | reverse complement strand
AAGTTCAAGTTTTTAACTTTTTGAAAATATTTTTTTAATATGTATATGTTAATATTTTTAATGTGAAAAGGAGAAAGTTATGGAAGGAAGAAAAACTTTAATACCTCTTGTGCTTGCTTTTATTGCTGCTTCATTATACTGGTGGATTTTATCAAGCAAAGAAAAAGAGTTGTCTAAAGCATATGAGCCAGCTCAAGTTCTTGTAGCAAAATATGATCTACCTGCAAGAACGATTCTAAAACCGGATTTTGTAGAAGTTGTAGAGATACCAAGAAAATTTATGGAAAAAGATGCTTATGAAATACGAAATCCTAGCGATATAAAACTTGTAACGAATTTAGTTACGGCGATAAGAATTCCAAAAGGAAATCAAATAACTCAATCAGCATTATTAACTTTAACTCCTGAGGCAGGGTTAAGTGTTAAAGTCCCACCAGGATATAGGGGAGCTACTCTTCAAGTTGATAGTGAGCTTTTAAAGTTAATAAAGCCTGGAGACAGAGTTGATATACTTGTTACATTTGAAGCTATTGTAGGTGAAAAGAAAGAAAAAGTAACAGCAACAATTTTACAGAATGTTTTAGTTCTTGGAGTAGGTTCAAATCTGGGACAAGGAATAACTGCAGATTTGGCAAAGAAACAATCAGCAGCTGAATCTGCAATGCAGTCATTTACAGATAAAGGTGTTTTAAGTTTAGCATTAAACCCACTTGAAGCTCAGTATTTAGCACTTTCACAAGAAATAGGAAAGATAAGTGTTGTTGTTAGAGCTTTAGGTGATGTTGAAGTTCATTATATGGAGATTGCAAGCTTTAGAAAACTTATTAAATAGTAAGGTGAATTATGAAATTAATGATAAATTTAATAAGGAGAAAAAGATGAAAGTTTTAAAATTTGTTTTGTTAATGTGTGTTTTAAATTGGTCTTTATCGCATTCACAAGATGTTATGATAGCTGTGAGTGCAGATATAGTTGAAATAAGTGGTTCAATACAAAAAACTGTAGGGTTTGGATGGAATCAGATGTTAGATTTTGGTGAAAAGGGTATTCCTGGAATATTAACACTTGGAGATTTTGAAAGAAAAACACAGCTTCAAACTTCTTTAAAACTTCTTGAAACTGAGGGAAAAGCTCAGCTTTTGTCTAATCCAAAAATAGTAGTTAAAAACGGTCAGCAAGCAAATTTTACTGTAGGGGGAGAAATCCCTATACCTTACTCAAATAATCAAGGTGTAGGTGCAGAATTTAAAAAATTTGGTGTTATACTTCAAGTTTTGCCAACAATGGTTCCAAATAAAAAAGATACTGTAGATGTTCAGATTGCTTTAGAGGTTTCAAATCCTGATTATTCGAAGCCTGTTGTGGTAAATAATACAACTATTCCTTCCATGATAACAAGACAGATTCAAACAGAGGTTGAAATAAAAAGTGGGGAAACTCTGGTTATAGGTGGTTTAAAGAAGAGTACCAGAAATGTTTCTATTAACAGAGTACCTATACTTGGGAGTCTTCCTTTAATTGGTGCTCTTTTTAGGTCAAAAGATGTTGTGGAGGATCAGAGTTCTTTGTTTCTTTTTTTAACTTTTGAAATTATAAAATGAAATGGCAAATAAAGTCATAACATTTACAGGGCCTAAAGAAGGGGTTGGGAAAACCTCTATTATTATAAATACTGCTGTTGCATATGCTCATTTGGAAAACAGAGAAGTTATCATAATTCCCATGGATCATATTGGTAGATATGAACATGATAAGATTTTAGGAATATCAAATCCACCGTCAGTAGTTGATATTTTGAGGGTGATTGGAAAAGAATCAATAACAACTGCTGCAATGTTGATAAAAGGCAAAATTCCAATATCGAATTGGGGAGTTGGTGTTTTGCCACTTGCAAAGAAAAGATATGATTTTCTAAAACTTTCTCCTGAAATAATAAGTGGTCTTCTTTCAAAGCTTTCTCAGAATTTTGACATATTTATAGATGTAGATCCATATTACCCAATGCAGTTTTTTTCATTCGATATTTCAGATTTAGTTTTTTGGGTTACAAATTCTACAACTAGTTGTCTTAATGCTACTATGAATATATTTAAAGACATAAATGAAATGCATTTTCCATTGTCGAGATTTGAAATTGTTGTAAATTTATATGATCTTCCAGGTTCTTTATCACCTAAGGAGGTTGAAAAATTTTTTAAACAGATTGGAAAAGATATACTTGCTTTTATGCCTTGGGAGGATGAGTTAGCATCTTCATTTAATCAAAATAAACTTCTTGTTGTTGAAGATCCAAACTGTCAGTGGATTAAGATTTTAAAGTTAGTAATTGGGAGAATAATTGAAGTTGAAGCTACAGAAAAGACATGGACCAGTGGAGTAAATAATATTGAGTTTTCTCATGGAAGTGATTTATTATGGAAACCAATTGAAAAAACAAATGAGTTTGGTGGTAATGTTCAGACACAAGTTCAAACAAAACAGCCACAAATAGAGCTTCCACCATGGTGGGAAGATTTAAAGATTAAAATTCACGGAGATGTAGTTAGAGTTCTTGAAACGGAAAGAATAAAGATAAGTGATGATCCAAATCAAAATCAAGAGGTAAGGAAAAAAGTAGATAGTATCATTAACTCACTTCTCCAAAAAGAAACCCAATATCCTCTTACAAGAGAACAAAGAACAAAGTTTATATCTGAGCTTCTTGATGAAATTCTTGGTCTTGGTCCAATAGAGGAATTAATGAGAGACCCAACTATTACTGAAATTATGGTTAATGCACCAGATAAGATATATATAGAAAGAGGAGGTAAACTTGTTAAAACAAAATATAGATTTAGAGATGAAGAGCAAATAATTCAGGTTATAAAAAGAATAGTAGCGCCTCTTGGTAGAAGGATAGATGAATCAGTTCCTTTGGTTGATGCAAGGTTGAAGGATGGGTCAAGAGTAAATGCGATAATTCCACCTCTTGCCGTGAGTGGTCCAACCCTTACTATTAGAAGATTTTCTCAAAAACCTTTTACAGATAAAGATTTAATAGCAAAAGGTAGTATATCTCCTGAAATGGTTGAGTTTATAAAAGCATGTGTTAGATTAAGAAAAGATATAATAATTTCAGGAGGTACTGGTACAGGTAAAACAACTTTTCTAAATATGTGTTCATCATATATACCAGAGGATGAAAGAATAATAACTGTTGAAGATACAGCAGAGTTAAAACTTCAACAAGAACATTGGGTTAGATTAGAGTCTAGACCACCAAACATTGAAGGTAAAGGAGAGGTTACAATAAGAGATCTTGTGAAAAACTGCTTGAGAATGAGGCCAGACAGAATTGTGGTTGGCGAGGTTAGAGGAGCAGAGGCTCTTGATATGTTACAGGCAATGAATACAGGTCATGAAGGATCTTTAGCTACAATTCACGCAAATTCTCCAAGAGATGCGTTAACACGTTTAGAAGCAATGTGTTTGATGGCAGGTGCTGATTTACCTATTTGGGCTTTGAGAGAGATGATTGCAAGTGCTGTTCATATAATAGTTCAGTTAACACGTTTTTCTGATGGTTCGAGAAAAGTTACTTCTATCGTAGAAATTACAGGAAGAGAAGAAACTCAAATTTTAACACATGAGCTTTTTAAGTTTGTTCAAACTGGCATTGATGAGAATGGTAAGGTTTTGGGGTATTTTACTGCTACTGGAGAACCACCGAAATTTTATCATGATTTTAAGACTCATGGTATTGATTTGCCGGTTGAAATATTTTGGACAGAAGAACAAAAAAAACAAAGAATTAGGAATAAGATATGAGAATACTAATTGTTTTGTCTTTTTTGTTGTTGAATAATTTAGAAGCTGCTATATTTTCTAAGTATCAAATGCAGGAAATAAAATGTGCTTCTACTAAAATGCAGCTTTTTTATTTTTATTTGAAACCTGATAGATCTGGTGATATAAAAGATTTTACCTTTGATTGCAAAGGGGTTAAGGTAAGATATGTTATGCCTCAATGGATTGATTCTACCTTGGCAAATATGGTTGCAAGAAAAGTGTGGAAAGATCCTGAGGAAGGGGAGATTTCTGAAGCAGATTTGTGGAGGACTTCAGTTTCTATTATATATGAGTTTTTGGAGATTACTAAAAAAACATTTCCACCAGAAGAAGGTGGGCCTGGTATTCAACCAGCGCTTTTGGTTAAAGAATATGCTGATGTAAAGATAAGATTTCAAATGTCATTGGATAGACTTTATCGAGCACGGCTTGGAGATTCTTTTGATGGTAGAGGAAGAACTCTTCTTGCAATCTTTAATCTTATTTTAAAGGAAATGGAAGCTATATTAGAGTCAATTGCTACTTCAGATCCTAAAAAATATAACACTGCTGTGGTAGCTATAAGTGTTTTATCTCAAGATGCTTTCAGTGTTATTTTAAAACCATCGCGTAATTATGAAAAAATAACTCCTCCTGATAAGATGAAGGTTCTTTTGTGGAGGATTTTTGGACTTATTTCTGTTGTAGTTGTTTTTGTAGCAGTGATGCTTTTCTTTGTATTAAACGAGGATAAGACTAAAAAATTGTTTGATGATTATAAAAATAAAGCAGAAAAATGGCGTGAAGAGTTTTCAAGACAGTTTCTTGAAATAAATATAAATTATCTTGTAGGAATTCCTATTGTTTTGTTTGGCCTTTTAGGTATTTTTACAATGAGTATATTTGGCTTTTTGTTTTTTATTGTTTTAGGAGTATTAGTTGGATTAAGGTTACCCAAGTTTGTTTTAAGAACTTTAAAAATGATAAGAGGTAAAAAGATAGATAGTCAGCTTATGGATGCTATAATATTAATGTCAAATTCTCTTAAATCTGGACTTGATATAATTCAAGGTTTTGAAATGGTTTCCAAAGATTTACTTCCACCAATATCAGAGGAGTTTGCTCTTGTAATAAAAAACTATCAGTTAGGTATGCCTTTTGAAAAAGCTCTTATGATGATGGAAGAAAGAATTGAAAGTAAAATGCTTTCGTATATGATTAGAGCGATAATACTTCAAAGACAAATTGGCGGAAATTTAACGAAAGTTTTTGAAAGAATTGTAATAGATATAAGAGAAGAATCAAAACTTGAAGAAAAAACAAAGGCACTTACAGCACAACAGAGGATTCAATCAATAGTGGTTGCTATTATGCCTTGGATTATGGTTTCTGTTATGTTTGTATTTCAGCCAGATATGATGATAAAATTTTATGCAACACCTTTTGGATTAGCTGTTGCAGTTTTTTGTTTAGTATGGATGAGTATAGGTATAAAAGTGGTAGCTTCACTTGGTAAAATAAGGGTATAAAGTATGGCTTTATACGATGTTATACTTTTAATTCTTGGAATTTTTGGTTCACTTGCTACTTTTGTTTTTACTCAGAGATTTTTTTCTCCAGCAAAAACTGAAGAAAAACCCATAATAGGTGCGGGAGAGATTGCTAAAAAAGATGTTTCTCCTTTTGATAGGATAGATCCTTCAAGAAGTTTTTTGGATAAAATAGATTACTTTTTGGCTAAAAGGATGGGGCTTGCAACAAAAATAGAAAAGATTCATACCCTTTTAGGAAAACCAGAAAATATAGATCCTCTTAAGATTTTGCATCAAAAAGAAGGATTTGCAGTTTTTGTGCCTGTTTTTGTATTTCTTATTTTTGGCTCTCCAATTATGGCTTTTATTTTTATACCTCTTGGTTTTATTCTTCCTGATCTCATGTATTTTTCAAAAATACAAAAAAGACAAGAACAGATACTTAAAAATTTTCCACAGTTTGTTGACCTTGCAGCTCTCATGATTGAGTCTGGGTTAGATTATATAACTGCATTTGATAAAATAGCTAAATTATCTCCTATTAAGAGTGAATTAGAAAAGGAGATAGAAAGACTTGTATATGAGATTCAGTTTGGTTATATGAGAAGAGATGCTTTAAGGAGATTTGCTGATAGAACAGGACTTCAAGAAGTAAGATCTTTTGTTGGCCTTGTTATACAAAGTGATGAGCTGGGAACAAGCTTGGTTGATCTTCTTAGAAATTTTAGTGCAGATATGAGATTTAGACGTTTAACAAGAGCTGAAAAACTTGCTGCTCAAGCATCAACAAAAATGCTTATACCACTTTTTATATTTATATTCCCTGTTGTGTTTATTTTGATGCTTGCACCTGTTGTTGCAGATTTATTAAGAGGAGGTATGCCGTTTTAGGTGAGGTGATTTTATGAAAGTTTTTGTAATTTTAACTTTGTTTTGTTTAAACATTTTTTCTCAAAAGGTTAAAGATGAATCAAGTGCTTTTTTGAGTCTTGGTAATGTAGGGTTAGAGAAACTTAATGATGTTGAAGAAAAAAAGAAATTTCTTGAAACTGTATATATGGAGAAAGAAAGAGTTCAGGATTATGTTTTAAAAAGAATTCTTGATAATGCCTATGAGCTTTATCAAAAAGGTGATTATGAAGGAGCTCAAGTTATAGCAAGAAAAGTTCTTTCAATTGATCCAACATATGAAG
>JAOAJI010000036.1 GCA_026414265.1 Microcaldota archaeon | reverse complement strand
TGCATAAGTATTCACTTGATAATCTCATATTATTTTGGAAAGGTTTAAAAAGCGTGTAATTTGCTATAATCAAGTGCTAAATGTTTTAATTAGAACGTGAGAATACTATATCATGCCAATCGGTCCATTGAGCAATTTGGGAGCAAGTGTCAGACTGACTTTCGATAAGCATAAATATTATCCTGGAGAGGAAATCTCTTTTTCTGTGCATATCAAAACAATAAACAAAGTAAGTGCACGTACTGTGTATGCTATACTTTATTGTGTTGAACACGAAAAAAAAACTACTGTAAAACAAATGACACATGAGGATATCAGAGAAATGAAAGAACTTGGTGTCCCTATTGGTGAACGAATGGTCAAAGAAGAGCACGAAGAAAAAAAAGTCACTTTTGAACAGAAATTAAAATTGTCAGAAGAAGTTACAATAAAAGATTCTCATTTCCAAGGTAAGTTTAAGTTACCTATTGATGCTGAACCTACATCTTATGAATATGGTCATGATAACAAATTAACTCACTGGTATTTAAAAATTACAGTAGACATTCCTAATGCTTTTGATATAAATTACGAGAAAGAGGTTCTAGTAGCTGGCTTGAGTATTGAATAAACAAACTATCTCCTTCTATTTTTTTCAGTGAGTTTCTTAATTGATCTGTAAAAAAAGATAAGCGAAATTACAAGTAAAGGTACATAAAAGAACAAACTTATTTTTGAAATGCCAAAAATGTGGAATACTATAGGTATGATAAAAGCAATGAACAAGAACAGTAATCCTTCAATTACATTGATTGCTACTGGATTTCTTACAATTTCACTGTAGATGTTCATACAATTACAAACGTATTGGTTAAAGTTATTTATCAGGTTATTGTAGAAATCGATAAGACTTTTTAATATGATTGGTAAAATGAGCAAGAATAACAAAATCATAACTTCTGATTTCACTTTTTCATCAATTCCAGATCTATAGATAATAATGAACACTACTAAGTATGTAAACATGAGATATATTCTCAATGAATCTAATGTTCCTAAATGTTTCAAGCTTTTCAAATCAAACTTTAGTAATTTATCATAATGTTTTGCAAGTTCTGAAATTGGAATGTTAATGTACGTGATGAAAAAATCTACTTGTTTGATCAGTTCCTGATTGAAAATGAACTTGAACAACTTTCTTGTCTTTTCGTTATTTTCTATGAGTGGCGTGCTAATTATCGCAGTTATCAAAACTAATGCAGAAGCAAATCCAATAAAATCAAAATTGGTTAAAGTGTTTGCTTGTTGAGCTATAAGTAATGTGAATTCACCGAGCACAGTTGCCAGAGACGCAATTAACAAAGCAGAAGAGCCGTTTTTTGGTATCCCAAAAATGTAAATGCTTACAAAAGAGCTCAAGTAAATAATTAATATCGATAAAATAACCAAGCCGACCAGGTTAAAGTGTTCCGTTATAAAAACATTAGGATCTATCAACATCCCTATAGAAATAAAAAATATTGAAGAAAAAGTTATGTCAAATGGTTTTATTGCAACCTTAAAAACTTCATGTCTTGGTAATGATACAATCATACTACCTGCTAAAAATGCTCCTATTGCAGGGCTTAGATTTAGAGCTTTTGCAATACTGCTCATGAGCAGAGCTACAAAAATAGTAGAGAAAATTAGGCTCCCTTCGCTGCTATATGCTATGATAGGTCTGCTAACAAATACTAATATACGTTTGAGTATTAAATATACCAAAATTAGGAGGGCTGCTGAAAACACAAAATTAGTTGCAAAATTAAGTAGATCAAATTGTAGCGCCACAGATCCGCTTTTCAAAGTAGATATTATAGTTAAGAAGAAAATAGCCACTACATCTTCCAATATGAGGATAGTAAGAAGAAGTTTTGATTCGCTTTTATGAATTAAATTTTTCTGTTGCAAGATTCTCATTATCAACGCTGTTGATGAAACACTAATCATCATCGCTATAACAACAGATGTTACAAAATCAAAGCCCATTATGGTGAGTAGGTTTTGCGCAAGAAAAAATATCAAAAATATTTTGGTCAATCCTGTAATCACTGGTCTTAATCCCATATTGATTAAGTTTTCGAAGCTGAATTCTACTCCTATAGAGAACAACAACAAAATAGCACCTATCTCTGCGAAAGAAGAGATGTCTTTTTCTTCAACAAGATCCAAAAAATGTGGTCCTATTATCATTCCAGTGAACAGTAATCCTATAACACTTGGGATTTTTAGTCTGATACATACAAGCTCTGCTATCACAGCGAAAGCAAAAACATAAATTAAGCTAGGCAGTTCTATCAACATTATCTCACTAAACAAAGATTTCCATATATCTTCAACAAAAAATCAAATATAATTATGTATGCTTTTTACAAAGTATTCGTGAACTAATTCTGTTTCGAGTTCTGGATGAAACGTTAATCCAATGTAATGAACTTTGTCAGTTTTCAATTCAACTCCAGTTATTTCATCATCAAGTTTTGATATTACTCTAACCTTATCTGAATTAACAGTAACTATTTTAGGTGCCCTAATAAATGTTTGTACTATCTCATAGCTATTTTTTCCTAAAGTAATTATCCCTTTTTGTGAGAAAGAATGAACTTGAGAGCCATAGGCATTTCTTGATACAGTTATGTCTAGAAGTTCCAGACTTTTTTGCCATTCTCTCTTTCCTAATATATCTTTAGACATCAATATCAGACCTGCACATGTTCCTAATATAAATCTTTTATTTTTTATTAAATCATAAAGATCGTAATATTCTATTAATCTAGAGAGAGTAGTGCTTTCTCCTCCTGGTATTATTAATGCATCTGATTCTTCTATATCTTTTTTAGTTTTAGCTTTTACGATGGATATTTTGAAATCAGGCTTGTTTTTTACTTTTTGCAATGCGTTGTAGTGCTCTTCAACATCTCCTTGGAGAGCCAATATACCTACTTTAAAATTATGGTTTGTTCGTTCTGCCATAATAAATTAAAAATTATGCACATTTATTAAATGTAGTTAATACTAATACGAATGTACTAATACGAATGGCCACTCAATACTAGCAACACATTATTAACTAAGAGTCACCTAATGTGATTGATGGCCATGATGGTGTAAGGGTAGCACAAGGGCCTGTGGAGCCCTCAGTCCGAGTTCGAATCTCGGTCATGGCCTTTCTTTTTCATGTAGCTAAACTTCTCTCAGTTTCACTTCTGCTAAATCTTCATAAATCGGTCCTGATTGAGTAAGTGTACTTTTTTTGAGCTTTAGAGTGTCTATTTTACCGCTACCGAAATAATCGCTTTTCATTTTTAATAGCTCATCCCTAACTTGGCTATCTAGTTCTTGAGTGGCTCTTGCAATTGTGATATGAGGAACAAATTTTTGTTTTGGCTGGAATCTGAACTTATTTTTCACTTCTCTGTAGAATGCTTCAATCATAACACTTTCTAAGCCTATCCAAATTATTTGAATTTCTTCTTCGTTAGGAAAAAAGCCGATGCCATTTAAATCATATTCAAAAGATGGGAAATCAACAGTTTTAATAACTTCTTTTAGCATACTAACTTCTTTTTCTGTCTGTTCTCCATAGAAATGAAGAGTCAAATGCAAAATATTTTTGTTGACTAACCTACAGTATCCATCTTTTGAAAGTATCTCATAGACTTTATTTAACTTATCCGTAAATGGAATATCAACAGCTAAAAAAATTCTCATGGAATCAAGACACATTACTAAAATTTAATATTTTTATAGATAATATCTTCAATGTTATTTAAAAATTCTTTTTCTGTACCATTGTTTTTGACCACAACATCAGCCTTTTTTTTAATCTCTGTTATTCCATAATTCAATTCGTTAATAGTCATTTGATTTGCTTGCTCAAGGTTTTTGGGGTCACTATTTTTATTTCTTTTTATCCATCTCTCTAACCTTAACATTTCTTCAACTTCAATGTAGACAACTACAACATTGTTTTTGCCAAGAGCGTTTTTGAAATATTCTATCTCTTCTATATTTCTTGAGCCTATAATAACCCCAACATTAACTTTGCGTTTTTTTATTTCATTTAAAGTTAACTTAGCCACGAAATCTTTACCGTAGAGTTCTCTAATTAAATGCCCTAGTTCTCTCAGATTTTTACTTTTATGCTTTTTGATGTTTTCATCTGATGACTTTTTGATAAAATTTTTTAATATTTTTGACATTTCAAAAGAGGCGATATCAAGTTTTTTACATACTTTTTCTGCAAGAGATTTTCCTGATGCGGGCAGACCACAAATGATTATAAATCTTTTTACTAATGGATTATGGTTATATTGACCATGTTTGTTAGATTTTTTATTGGTAGTTTTTGTTTTCATCAATATCATATCAATAATTTTAATTAAGTTTTTTATTACAATTCTACATGAGTTAGTTGTAAGGTGTATTTATGGTATCTGCATTAGATGTGAAGCCAGCGTTACTGATCAACAAAGTCAAAGAAAAGTTAAAGGAAGAGATCCAAATGCCAGAATATGTTAAGTTTGTTAAGTCTGGTGCACACGCAGAAAGAGTTCCAGAGCAAAAAGATTTTTGGTATATAAGATGTGCTTCTATACTCTATCAGATCTACAGAAGAAGTATAGTTGGCGTTAATCGTTTAAGAAGACATTATGGAGGGAGAAAGATAAGAGGAGTGAAGCCAGAAAAGCATTATCCTGCTAGCGGTTCTATAATTAGAAGAGCCATGGTCGCTCTTGAAAAAGCTGGTTACATAAAGAAAACAGAAAATGGCAGAGTATTGACGCCCAAAGGCCAAAAATTACTAGATTCTTATGCTAAAGAACTAAGAAAATAACAAAAATAAGTTTAATTGAAAGGTAATGGGTCATGGTTACAGCCCAGCAAATTGAAGATGGCGAAGAAGAGAACTTAAATGATATAAGAGAACAAAAGAAAAAGAAACTTCAGGAAGCTCTTCAGGCTTACAGAGAACAGCAAAAGGTAGAGCAAATAAAAAAAGCTTTTTTGATTAAGGTTTTGGATTCTGAGGCATTTGAAAGGATAATGAACGTAAAAATCTCTAACAAAGAACTGTACGATAAAGCAATTGAAATACTTATGTATTTGTATCAGCAGAGAAAAATAAGTGAAAATAGAAAATTAAACGAAAAAGAATTGAAATCAATTCTTTCCAGGCTAATAAACAATTATGAGCCTACAATAGAATTTAAGCGAAAGGGTGACTGATTTACTTGTTTTTTATTAATCTTTGGTTTATATGAAGGTGAAATTATGAGTGTTTCGAAATCTAACATGAAGAAAATGATTTTAGGCAAACATAAGAGAATGAACAGAAGAATCCCATTGTTTGTCATAGCAAAGACACACAGAAAAATAATCCAAAATAAATTTAGGAGAAATTGGCGAACAGATAAGCTCAAAATCAAAATCAAATAATTAAAAATATTGTATCTTGTATGTGATTGATATGGCAACTGAAGCAAACAAGAAAGACATAACAACAATGTTATTTAAAGTAAATCTAAGGCGAGCTTTTGAAAAGCCACGTACAAAAAGAGCAAAGTATGCAATACTGAATATAAGAAAGATTTTGAGTAAGGAATTAAAGAATCAAAACATAAAGCTTCATGAATCTATTAACAAATATGTTTTTAAGAGAGGTATAGAAAAAATTCCAAGAAGAGTTGAGTTAGTTGTAAAGAAAGAGAAAGATAGTTATGTTGCGTATTTATCTTCAGAGTATGAAAAAATGACTAAAAAAGAAACTGTAAAAGTTCTTTCACAAACTAAGGAAGATAAATCCAATAACAGTAAAGAGAAAGAAAAGCAAGACCAAAAGGAACAAGCCACAAATAAACAATAATGAATAATGTTAACTTTGTTTTTCTTTCTTGTGGTCATTTGAATGATATTCCGTCATAAATCAATAGAACATGTTGGTTTATATGCAAAAGCGACTGATAAATATGTTCTAGCAGGTTTAATATCTTCATCTCATTTTTATTCATTGCTTTCAAAGATTTGCTCGAAGACAGTTAAGATAGATGTATTTGGTTCACCAGCTATCACTTTCTTTTGTGCTATGAATAGTCATGGCGTGATCTTACCTTATTTCACCGAAAATTACGTTGTAGAAAGAATAAAAGCTGAGTTAGACAATAAAATTAACATAGTTTTGTATGATGGTCAGTTTACTGCATTAGGTAATCTTATTTCTGTGAACGATAAAATTTGTTTAGCGTCTAGAATATTTGATAAAGCTAACTTAAAATTAATAGCTGATTCTTTGAATGTTGAAGTAGTTCAAATTGACTTGGGTAATTTCGTTACTCCCGGAAGTTTGATTTTATTAACAAATAAAGGTTTTTGCTTATCACCATTGATAAAGGATAAATATGATGAAGTAAAAGAATTAACCGGACTTAGCGGAGAAATAGTTACTTGTAACACAGGTTCGCCGTATTTGCACATAGGTGTAATAGCTAATTCTACAGGAGCTATAGTTGGCCACAACACAACAGGTTTTGAGATGGGTAGAATTGAAATGGCTTTAGATCTGGTTGATCAAAAATGAAAATCAAAATTTTTCCTAGTGCCCCTATCCATTATCCATTTTTCCTAAAATAAAATTACTTAAAAAGTGCAAAAAATAATTC
>JAOAJI010000035.1 GCA_026414265.1 Microcaldota archaeon | reverse complement strand
GCCTTCTGTTATATACCCAGTCAAATCAGGAATAGGGTGTGTGATATCATCTCCTGGCATTGTCAAAATAGGGAATTGAGTTATTGTACCTTTTTTGCCTTTGATTCTACCAGCCCTTTCGTATATGGTAGAAAGGTCAGTGTATAGATATCCCGGGTAACCTCTTCTTCCAGGGACCTCTTCTCTTGCAGCAGCTACTTCTCTCAAAGCTTCACAATAGTTAGTCAAATCAGTTAGTATAACTAGCACGTGCATGTCTTTTTCAAATGCCAGATATTCTGCTGTAGTCAGCGCAAGTCTTGGCGTAATGAGTCTTTCAACCGAAGGATCGTCAGCCAAATTCAAAAACACAACAGTTCTATCAAGAGTATTGCCTTTTTCAAAGCTCTTGATAAAGAACGTTGCTTCTTCATAAGTGATTCCAATAGCTGCGAACACGACTGCAAAATTAGACGTGTCTTTAACTTTGGCTTGCATAGCAATTTGTACCGCTAACTGGTTATGTGGCAATCCAGAGGCAGAGAAAATAGGCAATTTTTGTCCTCTTACAAGTGTATTCATCATGTCTATTGTTGAAATACCTGTTTGGATGAAATCCCTAGGCCCGTCTCTTGAGTAAGGGTTAATTGCAGCTCCAGAAATATCGAGTCTTTTTTCTGGAATTATAGATGGCCCATTGTCTCTAGGCCTTCCTAAGCCATCAAAGATTCTGCCGAGCATGTCTAGGCTAACTCCTAACTTCATTGTTTCTCCAATAAATTTGACTTTAGTGTCGGTTAAGTTAATACCAGTAGTAGGTCCAAAGAGCTGTAGAACCGCCACGTTTTCGTTTACAGCCAGAACTTGCCCGTATCTCTTTGTTCCGTCATTGAGTTCAACAATCGCGATTTCGTTGTATCCTACGTTTGTTACTTTTTCAACAAACACTAATGGTCCTGAAACTTGTACTATCGTTTTATATTCTTTCATACCATCACCATGTGAAAGTATATTTCGATTCACAAAATCTAGGCATTAATAGCAGAAAGCATTACAGAAAATTCTGTGTCAATTTCGCTTATTATTTTCTCGATATCACTTAAGTTACTCTCAGGGATTTCTTTCATCCTTGCTATTCTTTCTTTTACTTTCATGTTAAATATTTGTTTTGCGTTTATGCCTTTTTCAAGTGCACTCAAACACTTTTCATGATAGTGCCAAATCACTTTTAGCATAATGTATTGTTTTTTAAGTGAAGCATAAGTATCTATTTCATGGAATGCGCTTTGTTGTAAATAATCCTCTCTTATAATCTTTGCTGTATGTAATATGATCTGTTCTTTTTGAGGCAATGCATCAGGTCCTATCAATTGCACTATCTCTTGCAGTTCGCTTTCTTTCTGTAGTATTGCCATCATATTTTTTCTGAAAACATTGAATTCTGGTGATACTTTTTCAGAGTAATAATCTTCTAAAGTGTCAATGTACAATGAATAACTTCTGAGCCAGTTAAATGCTGGGAAATGTCTTCTGTATGCCAATGCAGCTTCGAGAGCCAAGTAGACTTTAGTAACTCTCAAAGTGTTTTGCGAAACGGGTTCGCTTATGTCACCTCCAGGAGGAGAAACTGCTCCAATAACAGTGACAGAGCCGAACCTTTTGTCTTTGCCAAGTGTTTCTACTCTGCCTGCTCGTTCGTAAAATTCTGCCAATTTTCTTCCCAAGTAAGCAGGATATCCTTCTTCTCCAGGCATTTCTTCTAACCTGCCTCCTATTTCTCTAAGCGCTTCAGCCCACCTGGAAGTAGAGTCCGCCATTAGAGATACGTCATAGCCCATGTCTCTGTAGTATTCTGCTATCGTAATACCTGTATAAATTGACGCTTCTCTTGCAGCTACAGGCATGTTAGATGTATTAGCAATAAGTGTAGTTCTTTCCATGAGCGGCTTTTTGCTGTATGGATCAATAAGATGAGGAAATTCAGTAAGTACTTCTGTCATTTCGTTTCCTCTTTCTCCACAACCAATATATACTACAACTTGAGTATCAGACCATTTAGCCAAGCTCTGTTGAGTTACTGTTTTTCCAGAACCGAAAGGGCCAGGAACGCATGCAGTACCTCCTTTCGCGATAGGAAAGAAGGTGTCAATTACACGCATTCCTGTAATCAAAGGTATGACAGGTTGTAACTTTGTCTTATACGGTCTATTGACTCTTACAGGCCATTTATGAGATAGCCTAACTTCGTGGTGTTTTCCATTCACATCTACTATTGTGCCTATTCTTTCATCAACAGTATAATTCCCTTCGTGAATCTCCGTTATTTCTCCATCGTATTGACTCAGTATTTTATGGACTATGACTTCTGTTTCCTGAACTGTACCTAAAATATCCCCCTTTTCTACTTTATCTCCTTTTTTTACAAGAGGAATAAATTTCCATTTTATTGACCTGTCTAGTGCAGGTACTTCAATACCTCTACTTATGAAAGGGCTTTTTGCTTTGTCTTCAATCTCTTTGAGCGGTCTTTGAATTCCGTCATAGATATTCTTTAATATTCCAGGGCCTAGTTCAACAACTAAAGGATTTCCTGTGAGTTCAACAGGTTCGTTTGGCTTCAATCCAGAAGTGTCTTCATAAACTTGGATTGTTGCAGAATCACCTACAAGTCTTATTATTTCACCCATGAGTTTTTCTTCCCCTACTTTAACTAATTCATACATCTTTGCTCCGTGTAAACCTTTAGCTGTCACTACAGGTCCTGATATTGAAGCTAATTTACCTTTTACATGAGTTGTCATATCAATTCCTCTCATTACTAGTCAATTAAGCGTAATCATAATAATTTTTTACTAGCCTTTAGTTTGTTTAGAATTTGATTGCTCTGCAAGCAAATCCATACCAAGAGCCCTTTTAATCAACCATTGCAATGATTCCGTTTCCTCTTCTTTACCGCTTATGTCTGTGACATCTATTACCAATGGTCTAGCCGTATTTTCTATTAGTTGTTTTGTTTTCCAGTTGAGTTTTGATAAAAGCATAGTTGTGGTTATTATTATGCTGATATCTTCTCTTTTCATGGCTTTCAGAAGCTCTTGTTCAAAGTTTTTTTCATCAGTGTAAACGTATTCGTGAATCCCTGCCAATCTAAGACCATTAACTAAGAGTCTATCTGCAATAACCATGATTTTGTTAGAACTGACATCAGATTCCATTCGCAAAGCACCACATGCAATATAGTTTTTATTAAATAACTAATAACTCATAGTAAGTAAATCTCTTCTTTAGATAAACCGTAACGTTTGGCTTTTATTATTGCGAGTATGCTTGAATACTCATGAAGTTTCATGAACATATAACCTGCTACAGAACCAATTCTAAGAGTTTCTGTCTTAAAAACTTCTGATAATTTTGTATAAAAGTACTTGTTTAAAAGCGCTTCAAGTTTAGTTGTATCGTAACTATTTGAAAACAGTTTTCGCATTTCGTGCGTAAGTAGAATTCTCAAGTCTTTATCGCTTTCATATAATCTTTTTGCTTTATTTAGGTTCATATTCCCGGATCTGAAAAGTTTTAAAGTACTGAATTTTCGATTTTCTTTTTGAGCTTCTACCAACTTCAAATAGTTTAACCCGTCTACGTATTCTCTAAATGTTTTGATGATTTTCTTTACAGAATTATCAGAATAAGGCACGTATGTGATATACTTGTCATAAACCAAAAACTCGAAATAGTTACAGAAGTCTATGATGCGTTCATAGTCTAAGAAAAAATTTTTGTTGAACTCTTTATCTGTCTTTCTCGCTTTAACATAATACTCAACGATATCATTGTAGTATATTGTTTTTTCGAAAACTTCTATAATGTCTTTGAATGACTTTGATTTGTAAATTTGTTCAAACATAGCTGTGTCGATTATACCTACAGGAAATGTCTGGGTCTTTATTTCCTCAAAAGGTAGTTTTTTGTATTTTCCTAAGAGAACCGTTCTCATGTCTTTTGGGTCATAGTACTTGAAGATATGGGTAAGTATCTCCTTGTCTTGTTTGCTGACCATACTCTCAATTTTTAAAAACTGCATGTTTAAACTATGCCACAAAACTCTTTCTATGTTGTTTATTACTACTTCTGAGTTTGTTTCTTCAAGTTCTTTTTTTAGCAAATCTCCATAAGTGGATTTCTGCAAGATATCTACTACGCTATAAAATGATTTTAACTCGGCCATGAGCTCCAAGTCCTTTTTTCTTATCATCTTGCTTTTCCAAGCTCTAATTCTTGCATTTACGTTACCATAAGCCAAAGCTTTTGATCTCATGACAAAGTTCGAAGAAGCAAAAAATTTTTTTGCATAAGTAATCAATGTTGATATGAAACTGGATGTTTTTGATTTTTTAGGCATCATATGGCTCATCCCGCATGAACACAAATTTCTATTTCTTGTCTATCTCTGAAAATAACTTGCTGTGTATTTCAGATTTCAAAAGCTCTTTATTCGAATCTATGAGGCTTTCGATTGTGTAATCATAATCTATTTTTTCGTCAATACTTGATATGATAAAGCCATGGATGTTTCTATTGATTACCAGCTTTTTGGCTATACTTGCTTCTTTGGAAAAAATATTGTATTCGACTTCTCCACAAATGATCTTGAAGTCATCAAACTCTTTGAAGTGTTCGTCAAACTTAGCCAAGCAATAACTAGTATAGAGAGAGATAAGGCTTTTACCGCGCTCTCTTATCAATATTCTCTTTATCTCGGTTATTGCATTTTCAACAGCTTTTTCTTTTGCTGCATTTAAATTTCTTTTCAGTTCGATGTTGAACAATGCCTTTTTTTCTTCTAACTCTTGTCTCTTTATTTCATCTAGTTCATTCACTAATTCTTTATGTTTCAAATCATAATCTTCGTTTATTTTTTGTAATCTCTTTGCGTGTTCTTCTTCTATTCTTTTGTTGAGTTGTTTTATTTCATGATGCGTTTTTTTCTCCAGATTCTTAATTAAATGCTTTAACATCTCTTGCATTTCTTCAGAATTCATTACATGAACATAATTTTGTTCTTTATTGTCCATGGTGCATCACTTAAATTTATAAACTACTTAACTTGACCAAAAACAAAAAAATTTTTTTGGTTTTAGAACAACAGAATATTAAAGGGCTTTTTAAAGGGCTTTTGCTTCTGCTCCTGCTCTAATGTTTTCCTGCCATGTTAGAAAGTATCAAAAACGAACAAGCTAACCCTAATATGATCAGTGTCTCTGGTAACGCAAGCCAAATCAAAACGTTACCTGCTTTGTCTGGTTGCTCAGCAACCATCCCCATTGCTGCACTTCCTATGCTTGCCTGTGCCCATGCCGCACCTATTGCTCCAGCTGCTGTGGGTATAGCAGCAGCCAAAGCTATCATTCCTTCAGGAGATTCTGCAACTTGTTTTGCTGCTTCTTCAACTGCCACATAAAACACCTCTTAACCTTTAATTTTTTTTAATATGATATATGAAAATTATCATGCATTCCTAAATTTTTTTGCAGGTAAACAGAAAGGATTGAACAATCTGCCACCGCCTTTGAAATACTTGGTTCCAAATTCAACAAGGCACAATCTCCCTCCTTGGATCATGCCTTCTGCCATCGCAATAACTGCGTTTGCAAAATGCAAAACTAAAAATACCAAGCTCGTGATGAAGAAATTCAGTAAGTTGCCTGTTATACTTGGTATAAATGAAGCATTTATGATCTCTGCAACAATAACTCCAGCAACACCTACTCCTGCAATTCTCAAAAATGACATGATGTTACTGACTACTCCTGCGAGTTCGAAAATTCCAGGAACTCCTTCTGTTAGAAATATGGTTAGTACACTTATAACCAAAAGACCAATCCCTATCTCATTTTCTAAACCATTCATGGGAATAAGAACATAATTAAATAGATTTTTGGGCAGAAGTATCAAGAGGCTTAATATAAATACGATCCAGGCTATTTTTCCTACAGCATGTTTGAAGTCATGCTCAAGGCTGAGTATACTCCCTAAAAGGAATCCAAAAGATACAATGACTGCTCCAAACAGGATTGTATATCCCATGAGTCTTGGAAGTTCATGAACCCTGTGAAGTGTAAATTCTATTCCAATGTATTGTAATGGTCTTTTTTCAACATTTATATTGAATATTTTCATGAAATTTTGAAAAGAAAGGCCAAAAAATTCGTCGTAAAAAAGACCAAAAATAAAAGCAAAAATTGCTGAAAATATCCACATATTACTCAGATACTGAATAGTTGTGCTTTGTTTAAACTTGGACTTAAGAAACATGGCAAAAGGTAAAGACATTATAGCGTATCCTACATCGCCTACTATCATCCCGTACATTATCGGTAGCAAAACTGTTAGAATAACTGTTGGGTCAAGATCGATTGACGATGGTATCGTAACAGTTTTTAACATTCCTTCGAAATTCTTGGTTATTGATCCTTTGTTTTCCATTTTAGTAGGCGCGTTTTCATCGTGGTATGAGTCATTGACTACTAAGGTTATCACGTCTTCACTAAAATTATTTTTAATAGTCTTTGTGAATTCGTTGTAATCTTTTTCGTCAATCCACGTCATCAAAATATCCACGTTTTGTGTACTTTTCTGTTGTATTAATAAATTGTATCTGCTTTTCCAGCATTCTAAATGGAATGAGAGCCAACTTAAACGCTTTTTGTTTG
>JAOAJI010000034.1 GCA_026414265.1 Microcaldota archaeon | reverse complement strand
CTACATAAACGTGAAAGAACTTAGGAAGCGTAAAGACATTAAAATAACAGATGGCATGGTTCAAAAAATACACTCTATCTACGAATTTTTAAAAAGGAACAAAACATCTTCTGTATCTATCACATCTCCAAAAGGTTTGTTGCGTGAAATATTTAGTGTGAAAGGAGAAGGTACGTACATCAAATATTTCAGTATTAGGCAAGCTAAAGACTTTGCCAATGTAGATAAAAAGAAATTGAGTGAATTGATTAATGATGCTTTTAGAGGTAGAAGTCTTGTAAAAAGCTATTTTGAACTAACAGACGTAAAAAGAATTTATTATGAACAAGAGTATGCAGGCTGTGCTATTATAAGAAGGCCTTTTAAGATGTTTAAAAGCGTTGATTATTTGGACAAATTAGCCGTTAGGGTAATCCATCAAGGTACTGGTTTGGGACATGAACTTTTCAACAAGGTAATTAACAACCACAGAAAGCTCATTTGGCGAAGTAACAAAACTAACGATGCAAATGAATTCTATTGCAACAAGTGTACTGGGTGCTTGAAAACAAAAGATTGGAATATCTACTGGATTAACATAAATGAAGAAAAAGCAGTAAAGCTTGCAAAACTAGTAGAAAAGCTGCCAAGAACTATAATTTGATGGAGTTGAAAACCATGCAAGAAAAAATAAATCAAATTGCTGATTATTTGAGATATTCTTCTGATGAACTTGAAATAATAAAAAAATCTAATTCTTATCTGATGAATACATATGCAAGAGAATTGGTCATAACTAAAGGTAAAGGAATGTATCTTTATGATAAGAAAGGGTATAAATATTTGGATTTAATAGGTGGTATTGCTACTTGTAGTGTTGGTCATGCAAATAAAAGAGTTATTGACGCTATTATCGACCAGCTTCAAGAAGTTATAAATCCTTCTAATCTATATTACTCTGAGCTTCAGGCTGAATTAGCTGAGAAGCTTTGTAAAATAACCAGTCTTAATAGAGTATTTATATCGAATTCAGGGACTGAGGCTATAGAATGTGCAATAAAACTTTTTAGAAGATATGTTCATGTTCGTAATTCAAATAAAAACAAGTTAATTTGTTTCAAAAACTCTTTTCATGGCAGGACATTAGGGTCACTTTCGGCGACATATGAAAAAACTTACAAACAAATTTTTGAGCCTTTGGTAAAAGGGATGGTCCACATTGAATATAACTCAATTTCTGCTCTAGAAAATGCATTAAAGAAAGACAAAAAGATAGGAGGAATATTGATAGAACCAATCCAAGGCGAAGCAGGAGTAATTGTCCCTTCAAATGATTACCTAAAACAAGTTTTCGAGTTGTGCAGAGAACGTGATCTCATATTAATTCTAGATGAAATCCAAACAGGTAATGGAAGGACGGGCAAATATTTTTGTTACCAGCATAGTAAGATAGACCCAGACATAGTTGTGACTGCAAAAGGCTTGGCAAATGGTATCCCTATAGGCGCTACTATAAGCAGGGCAGATATTGACTTCGAAAAAAAGGAGCACGGCTCTACATTTGGAGGTAATTCTGTTTCGTGCGCTGCAGCTTTGGCAACAATCAAACAGATAGAACTATTGATGCCCGAAGTTGCTTCGATAGGAAAAAAGTTATTAAAAGAATTGGAAAACAACTTTTGTTTAGATAACGATGACAAAAAAGGCTATTTGACCAATATTCGTGGTATGGGTTTGATGATAGGCGCTACAATAAGCTCTGGAGTCATTCAAAAATTTGCTAATACGAAGACACTGTATTTGAAGTGCTTGGATAACAAATTATTGGTTAATTTCTGTCATGAAAAGCATCTGAGGCTTTTACCACCTTTGATAATCAAAAGTGCTCATGTTAGAGAAGGTATTGACAAACTAAGAAGAACTTTTGGAGATACTGGTTAGAGGGTTTTGCATGAAAAAAAAGATATGTATTGTAGGTGTTTCTGGTTACGTATCTGAAAAACTTATCCATTTAATTTCAAAGCATAAACATGTAGATGAGATTTCTTTAGTTTCTTCTTCCATGGCTGGAAAAAAGCTTTTTGATGTTTATCCAAGCATGCGAGATTATTTCTCAGATAATATTCGCATAGATGAAATTGATTTCAAAAAAATTAACTCTCATGATTTGGTTTTCCTTTGTGTGCCTCATAATGAATCAAGTAAACTTGTTGATAAAATTACCACCAAAATTATTGATCTATCTAGAGACTACAGGCTGACTAAGACTTATGGCTTACCTGAAATTTACAAAGAAGAAATAAGAAATTCTGAGTTGGTGGCAAACCCGGGATGTTATGCAACAGCGTGTATACTAGCTGTCTATCCAATCAGGCATTTGGTTTCTGAAGTAATCTTCCACGGTATAAGCGGATACTCTGGTGCTGGAAGAATGGCAAGTCAAAAGTTCGATTATGAAAATAATATCATAGCTTATAAATTGACTGACCACCATCACGTTGCTGAGATTAAAAAAGTACTTGATTTAGACATATCTTTCGTGCCACATGTAGTAGACGTTTTTTCAGGCATAATGATAACAGCAATCCTTTATCTAAAAGAGGCCATAGATATTCCTACAATAAAAAAGCAGTATACTGAGTTCTACAGGAATTCATTTACAGAGCCAGTAAGTCAAATCCCATCAGTTAAAGAAGTAGTTAACACTCCATTGTGTAAAGTTTATGTTCACGATGAACAGCAGATTAACAAATTAATTGTTGTATCAGTCATTGACAATTTGATGAAAGGTTCTGCATCACAAGCAATAGAAAACATGAATCTGATGTTCGGATTTCCTACTAATACCGCTTTATCAGATTATTAAATTTCTTGTATCTTTAAAAGCAAGAGCAATTTAATGTTTTTTATGCGTAAGACATCCTTTCTATTCCTAATACTTATTTTGGCTATAGCAATCATAATATTTTATCACTCTTACACTGATTTATCTCCAGTTACAATGGTCATAAGGGCATTTGGTTTAATTGCCTATTTGTTATTATCTATATCTTTGATGATAGGTCCTTTGATGAGAATTTCTCCATCAATTTTTGCAGAGCTCTATGAGCCAAGGAGAGCAATAGGAATAGCTGCATTTGTGTTTGGTATGTTACACGCCTTTTTGGTTTTATCATCTTACTTTTTGTTCGATGTTTCAAAGGTTTACTCGCAATTCAGTCTATTGACGGGCCAGATAGCCTTGTTTATAATGTCAATACTTACCTTGACTTCATCTGACTTTGCCATTAAAAAGTTAGGAGTAAAAACATGGCAATTCATCCATTCTTTTAACATATTTGCTTTTTTACTTGCTACGCATCATTTTGTCTTCAAGTCAAACGGTTTGATGCCAATTGTTTCTGGCAAAGGTCAAATAAATTATATGGAATTAGTGTTAATTACGATTGGATTCATTGTTATTGTTTTGAGAATTTACGACTTTATATCTGTGAACTTAAAGAAAAGTAATCTTAAGAGTAACCTTACTAATAATGAAACAAAACAAGGCTCATAATTTTTAATTTTAATTTCGTAAGCAAATCATGCTTTATTATCCGAGCGATAAGATGACAAAAATTTTACTTCTATTATTATCTACTCTTATCATAAGTTTTTTTTCAGGCTGTCTCTCAAGTTTCATCTCTCCAGTAGGGTGTGAATTCATTCCAGACAACTTTAGGAAAGATCAATGTTTTTTAGCCACAGCAGCTATAAAGGAAGACCCAAAATATTGTGAGATGATAGAAGGCAAAGATTCAATTTCGAATGTCAACATAAAGAAGCACGAATGTTATTTTGTGATAGCTGAGAAAAAAAAGGATCACACTTTTTGTGAGAAGATCAGTGAAGACGTTGGAATAGGTTATACAAGAAACGATTGCTATTTGAATCTTGCAATAAAAATGAACAATACAGACATATGTTATTTGATTAAAGATGAGAGACAAACCAAATGTTTTGAGGGTACAGGATACCTGTTTATTGATGAACGTGCACTGAAAGAAGAGGAGGTAGTTGGAATAGTAAAAGCAGTTACAGGAAATGCAATTATTAAATTCTCAAACTCCACGAAATGGATAAAGGTGAAAGCTGGTTTAAAACTAACAAAAAATGACGTTATAAGAGTAACAGAAAAAAGTAGTGTTATCATAAAGTTGACTCAAAGCGGTATAGAGAAAGAAAAGGAATTGATAGAAAATACTGAGTATTTAGTAGACTAACTCTTATTTCTTTTTGTCCATCTTTTCCACTATGTTTTCACTCAACTCTGTTAAAGCATCTGTTCCGTTTTTCAAAGTATTTATAGTTGATTCAAATGTTTCTTCTATTTGGCTAATTATGCCTTGAAAAGGATAAGTTGCATAAATTTTTATAAGAATACTTCTATCTCTTATCAGTGATTCAATCGTGGTATTTTCAATTAATCCTATTCCTAAAAGGTAAACTATAAACCTACAAACTCCTGAAATGAATATGACGTTCAGAGTTGGTGAATCCAAAAACATTACAACTTCTTCTAGTTCTACAACTAAGTATCCGCCTAATAGAGATCCTAAGAACACCATCAAATAGTTGACAAAGTTGTATATTGCAATGAATGCAACTCTCTTATCTTTGTGTGATGCAGACAAAACATAATTAAAGGCGACTATTTCAAAACCTCCCCATACAAACCCAGAAAATAGCTGTATTGCATAAAGATATTCTAGTTTATTAGAAACAAGCCAAAGCATAGGTATGAAAGGTATCATTAGCCCAGTGGCGCTTAGTACTAGTTTATTACCTAATCTATCACACAGTCTACCCCAGTATGGCATGGAAAAGAATTTTGTAATTATGGATGCTATGGTTAATCCCATAAAGTTTATGTAATCTAGTTTGAGGTCCTTTAACATGTACACTGCAAAAAATGGTCCAGCTATGTTAGTAGTGAAGTAGATTAGCGCTATGAACACTATGACATTCCTGCCTAGTTTCCATTTATCTGCAGTAAGTAATTCTTTAAGGTGTAAGTCGCTGTTTACTGAAGTTAGTTCTGGGTCATACATGTCATTTAACATGTATACTGATACCAGTCTTGCTATTGCTGCAATCAGAAATAATATGGAAAAAGCTCTGATGTACAATAAATCGTAGAACAAATTAAGAATTATGCCTCCTAAAACTATACCGAAAACCAAAGCGATAATTGCGATAGCGTTTCTTTTTCCAAAATAAGTACCTCTTATATTTTCTGGTACTAAATCAGACATCCAGCTTGCCCAGACCGGATTTGCGATAGTTGCAAAAGAGAACGATAGGCCAAAAAGTAATACTACTGTTAATGCATGAACTTCGTTATTAACTTCTGCGATTAAAGAGAAACCAAGAATAACAAACCACAATAAAGCATTTATTAAAGCTGTTTGTATAACAAAATCTTTTCTTTTTTTGATTCTGTTTGCTACCTTTTTAATCAGAAGTTGTGAAATCCCTGCTAAAATCTGAGGAATTGCTGTGGCAAGACCAACTACAAAATTATTTGCATTCAGAGCTATTATGTAAGCTGGGATATAGTTGTCTCCAGTACCAGCCATTACCGAATAAGCTGCACCATCGTATGTGGAGGCAGTTAAGCTTTTTTTAACTTCTTTTTCTGTTAATTTTTTATTATGTTCATTTTGATTTTCCTTGCTCTCTTTTTCGTTCATCTTGGTCGCCAGTAAATCAACGCTTTTTCAAAGATAAGGAATTTAATAGGAATTATAAATTTATTTCTACAAAATTCTTTTGAAATTCTAGTTGATGAAAAACAGGCGCAGAGTTTTATTATAAAAAGGGCCGGTAGCTTAGCCTGGTTGGAGCGTTCGACTGATAATCGAAAGGTCGAGAGTTCAAATCTCTCCCGGCCCATAAGATAAAAAAATGCTATAATCTAATATTTTAGTTTTTCATAATATTTCTTAACTTAAATAACATGAGTATACTTTTCAAAGTGTAATAAATCAAGAACAAAAGAAAAGAAATTGCTCCTCCAAAAAAAATACTTATTACAACTATTGAACCAAAGTCTTTACCTTTACCCGCATTTTCCGTTATATTTACAAAAGCTGCATAACTCAAAAATCCAGCAATCCCTAAAAGAATAGCTAATGTTATAAAACCTCCAACGAGTTGAATTTGCATTTGCAAAGAATTTGAGGTCAACCATTGTTTAAAGTTGTTTTTTATGTTTCTTTGTTCAATAAATCCAAGAAACTCGTCATTAATCAAGATTTTCACTATATCCTCAAGTGTTAAGTATTTTGTTATCTCTTTATTGTCAGTTGAACGAATTTTTAGGCTATAATAATTTCTTCTATAACCTTTATAGGTTAGTATTGTCATTTCAGATATCTCATCTACTAAGATAGTTGCTTGTAACTTAGTTTTATCGTCAATAACTTCAAGAGTACTAGTTGTAAACAAAAAATTTTTTTGTTTTTGACTTGAACGATAGCTCATAACGTTATTGTAAGCAAAAGCTAGATTAACAAGAAGAAAAAAGAACATTATTAAGTACTTGAAATCAAGCAAGTTTAGGGAATTCTTTTTTATATCCAGAGATATTTCGTTAAAAAACAAGAACAAAATTAAAAGAGCAAAGATAGAGTTAGGAAGTAATAGTATAAGTGGGAATTGTTTATTATTTAGTTCTAGCAGTATTTTTTCCATAAATCAAAAAGTCAAAGAAATTTAATAAAGGTATAGGAAATTTTTTAAACATAAAAAGTTATGTAATCTCAGTAATAAACTGGTGCTTTGATGACTACAAATATAAGAGAAAATAGCAACATTCATAAAATAAAGATTAATTCGATTAAAGAATTCATTGCAGGATTTTTTACATCATTATTCCTGACGTCAATCATAATCCTTATTTTTTTGGGCGGATTTTTCAAATGTGGTTTTAGATGTATGCCTACAGAAGCTCAGAACCAATTGTCTATGTACGTTGTAAAAGCGTTGATATTGGCATTATCTGTTTCAATAATCTATATCCTTTGGAAGGATTTCGATGAAAACATAGTTGCATTTCCTCTGATCGTATTTAAACGCTTCTTTTACGGTCAGATTAATATTAAGGACACTCTAAAGG
>JAOAJI010000033.1 GCA_026414265.1 Microcaldota archaeon | reverse complement strand
CAACAATACAAGTCCGTTTTCTTTTGAATACGCACTCTGTTTTGCAAATTGGAAATATCATAAAGGTGTTGATATAGTACTCAATTCATTGGAAAGTTGGAAAAATGATCTGAGGTTAGTAATGATTGGTAACAAGCCTAAACCTTATGAAGTGCCTGAAAAAATTCTCAAGAAAATTGAAGAGAATTTAAAAAAGGGTAGGATAATTTTTACAGGTAGAGTAAGCGACCATCAGCTTGCAACTTATTATCGATTTGCAAAAGTTTTCTTGCACCCTTCCAGAGAGGAAGGATTTGGGTTGCCTCCTCTCGAAGCCATTGCTTGCGGTACAAATGTTATTTCTGCAGATATTGAAGTATCAAAGGAAGTTTTAAAAAATGCTGCGCTTTATTTTAGATCAGGCGATCCAGATAGTCTTACAGAATGTTTAGAAAAATTTTTAAATAGCAAAAGCCTGCAAGAAGAATTGTCGAGTTTTGCAAAAGAGGTATTGAGACAATATTCATGGGAAGAAACAGCTAAAAAAACTTTTCAAGTGTATAAATCATTAATTTAATCAGCTTATGGTTTTGTTCGCTGTTTTTGATTTAGTGCCTAAATCTGATTCTGTTTAAAATATTTAGACAAGAAACCATACAATAGAGCCTGGAAGTAGTTTTTAAAAAAGACTGTATCAACTCATAACTTTTAATTATTATTGAATCACTATGAAAATAGTTCTTATTGATCATTTCAATGAAGAATTCCCAGGAGGAGGACAAGAGTTTCTTAAATATGTATTTAAAATTTTAAAGAAAGAAGGACATAAAATTACTGTTGTGTGTTTGCCCAATTCATGTGTTCAAGAGTTTTTTTCATTTGAGGGATTCAATGTTTATGCATTGAATTTTTATTCTAAATTTATAATTCCAGGTTATTTTAAATTAATAAAAGCACTAAAGAAATTAAAACCAGATATTATTGTAGTTACGAGTTTTTACGAAGCACTTTTAAGTTACCTCTGTCTGTTCTTATATCCCCAGTTAAAGATAATAAGATTTTTTCAGACAGAACCTTTCCCTGAATTTTCAGAGAGCCGATTAAAGAAATTTGCTCTTAAATTAAGAAGTTTAATTGAAGTAAAGTTCTTTAAAAAAACATTGTTCGTTGCAGTATCGGACTTTGTGGCTAATTCATTAGAGAGAAAAGGTGTAAACAGTAAGAGATTGATGGTCATAAAACCGGTAGTTTTTTTGGATGAAATAATCAACTCAGGTTTCTCGTACGATTATCATAACAATATATCTAAAGGAAGGTTAATGATAGGTGCTTGTGGTCGTTTGGTGAAATCAAAAGATTTTGGAACTCTTATTAAGGCAGTGAAAATTTTAAGAGATTGAGGAATAGATGTTTTGGTGAATATTTATGGATCTGGACCAGAGAAAGAAATTCTTGTTGGCCTAGTTAAGAAATTAGGAATTGAAAAGAATATTGTTTTTAAGGGTTATGTCGCTGAATGGTGGAAAGAGCCTTTTGATATTTACGTTTCAACTTCGTCATCTGAAAGCTTCTCAATTACATTGAGTATTGCTGCTATAACTGGTCGAACATGTGTCGTTACAGATATTGAAGCCCACAAGGAGATTTTGGGCAGTACTTATCCCTATTTTTTCAGAACATATGATTATAAGTCGTTGGCTCATAATCTGATTAAGATTTTTGAAAACAGAGATGAAGCAAAAAAAATCGCAAGAGATATTCAACAGCGAATCTTAGATGATTTTAAGAACGAGCGCTTTCAAGAAAAAGTTTTGGAATTGATTAGCGTGCCTTAGATTTTAAGGATTCTGGTTTTTCAAAATCAATTCAGTAAGTTCTTTTGCTAACGCACTATGTGAGTATTTAACATAAAATTCACTTTTTCTAAAATTTTTCTTTTTCTTTAGGTCTTCAGCAATTCTTTCAAGCGTTTGTTTTATGTTTTCTGGATTGGCATCTGATATATAGATTCCACCTGCCTCATAGGATAGCTCTTCAATTTCTTCATTTTTGGGTGCAATGACCAGTATTGGTTTATCAAAACCTAAGAATTCGTATAGTTTTCCACCAAAAAAAGTAGCTTCTTTAAAAAAAGTTGAAAGAACCAAAATAATATCTGCTTCTATAACTAACCTGTTGAATTCTTCATAAGGAACAGTTTTATGAATCTTGACTCTTTGTAATCCATATTGAGAAGAAATATTCATTAAAGTCTCTGCTGAATATCCAGCATAAACAAAAGAAAAGTCTGGTAAAGCTTTCAGTGCTTCAAAAAGAGCATATATTCCAGGAAGTTGTGCAGAATAAAGTGAACCTCCATAAATTATCTTGTAATTATGATTAATTTTTGATCCAAATGTACTTGTTTGCATTTCAATGCCTTTTGGCAAGAAGAAAATATTTTTATTAACAATTCCTAATCTCTCCTGCACTTTCTCTAAATAGTCCTTTAAGACTTTAAAGGGAGTTATTGATAAGTCACAATATCTCCAAACTAATTTATCTATCATTCTAAATAACAAGTTGTTTGTTGACTTGATAAATGGAGAAAAACTAATGGGGTCTTGGTAGTCTGCTATCCAGATTATTCTTTTTCTAAAAATAAATTTTGTTATTAGCCCGATAATATGGTAAGAAGGAGGAGGAGTTGATGTTAATATAATAACAGGATCTTTCATTTTTTGTCCTGAAATTGCCTTTACAGTGGCAACAAAAGACTTTATTAAAGGCACTATGTGTCCCTTTGTAAAGAAAAAATTTATTAAGGACCAGAAAACACTATCACGGCTTTCAAAGAACCCTGGTTTACCATGGCTTTTTCCTTTTTTGAAAGTATTAATTATTTTCCTTACAATAGAACTTAATAAACTAGGCCGAATATAGATAATGTTGCATAATTTGCTAATTTCGTCATTTATGATTCCTTCTTCATACTTAAAAGTAATAAAGTCAACAATAAATCCGTTTTCAGATAGTCCTTTTATCAAACTGAATATCCTTTGAGATGCAGATTCTTTTCGGTCTATACCAAAGGCAGAAACGACAATAATTTTTTGGATTTTCTCAAACCTATACTGTTTTCTCATAATCTAGTTTGATCTTTTTTAACAAATCCAATTATTCTATATGCGAAATCTTTAATTTCTTTTTTTGAAATTATAATGGACTCACTAATCGAAAAGTTTTCCTTCTTACTTAAATAAACAATTAGAATCAAATAATATGTGCAGTATGAAATGGTTGAACTAGCAGCTGCTGCAAACTGTCCATAATAAGGAATAAATATCAAATTTAAAAAGATGTTTAATATTGCTGCGAGAAATGGCGCAAAGATTGCAACCTTAGGGTAACCATGGGAAAGGAAGTAAGGACTGAAAACATCTATCAATCCTAAAGCGACGATTCCTAAATTCAAAATTAAAAATGAGTAAAAAGAGGGAACGAATTGAGCTCCGTAAAGAATCTTAACTGCAGGAATGTAAAGTATATCTGCGATAAGCAATATACCAATAAGAAAAACAACAAGATGCCTACTTATTTTTAATTGTTGATTTAAGCTTTTCTTGGGGTCCCTTACAACCCGTGGTGATAATAAATAGAATAAAGGACTTGTTAAAAGAAGCATCTTCCCAGCAAGAGCAGCAGAAACAGAATAAATACCCGTTTCATAGTTTCCTTTCAATGCATTCAGTAAAAGAATATCTGATCTCAAAATTATAAAGGTCATCAAGCTGATAAAGTAGGATTTTAAACTGAGAGACAAAAGTTCGCTCATAATATCAAATGTCAGTTTCAGCTCAAATCCAATCTTATTTTCAACAAGATACAGTTGCACTAATAGGACAAAAAAATTAACGAGTAGATGACAGATAATAGCTACAACGACTGATAATTTTCCAAAAAAAACAAATACTAATAACAATATTAGATTCAAGAGTGGACCCAAAATGGTGAGCCTATTTATAGGTGAATATACCTGCACTGCATAAAGCATGTATCTTGAGTTAGACAGCAATATGGAAACCAACGGTAAAAAAGATGCGCTTAAAATTACTTCATCATTAATATTTCTTGTTAAAGGACTTTTGAGTGCATTAAGTAAAATAATTACTGAAGTTCCAACAATACCTAAAATAAGAGAAATGACAAGGGTTACAAAAACAATTCTTGGCTTTTCATTAGGCCGTTTATTTATTACGTAGATTATTCCGTTTCCTAACCCAAGTAAAAGTAAATAGATTACTATCTCTGATAGAGTTATTGCTGCAGAGTATTCACCCTTACCACTTGGGCCTAATATTCTTGAAATAATAATGCTGATTATTAATGAAATAGCGCTTGAGATTATATGGGATAAATTGATTTCGGTGTATTTGCGTATCAAACTCATTACGAAAAATTTTACTCATTTTCTTTTGTTATTATTGGCAAAAAAGAAGCGAACTCTCATAAATTGGTATTCTGATATTACTTGAGAACCATCTTTCAGATAATCTTCTAGCTTCGAGTGAGGTTTGAATAGTATTACTAGATAAGTATCGTTACTAGAAGGCTTTTCAACAAAACATTCAAGGTTTTTTTCCTGAGCAATATATGTTGCCAAGGACGGATTATCTGTGACAACTCCAACAGCTCCCATTTTTTTGCATCTATCATTAAACCTTTTTATGAAATATTGGAAGGACGTATCATTGATTCCTAATCCACTTGATTGATAGTAAGAAATTATTCTGAAGTAGGAGCTTAAAGGAAAATAGAAAGAATGAAGAAAAAGAAAAACAATAACAAGTTTCTTAATTCGATTGTCTATAGCTTCTTTTGGCGCATCAAAAATAGTAGAAAGAAATCTTGCAATATAAATCATGAGAATCGGATAAATCGGAGAGAAAAACCTGCTGGTTTCAAAATAGACCCTTGTTGAAGTTAAATAAATGAACAAAAAGTAAGTTATTAAAGGGATAGCTACGTAAAAATCAATGTTCTTAGTAGCTCTTAAAGATTGAGTTCTTCTATGAACCTTTGAGTGAAGATAGGCAAGGAAAATCACAACAGAAGCAAAAATCAATAGTCTTGGCAGTAATGGCACATTAATAACTTCTGATTTGTCAGTGATGAATTTAGTAATTAAAGGTGGTAACTTATGAGGAATAAACCAAGCAATTGTTTGATCTACTAAATCAAATAAGTTCTTCGAGTAGGTAAAGATACCCAACTCTTCTCTTGGTCCAGCTATCGTTTTTGTAAGTAGATAATTCCTTAGAAACCAGATGGATATCATTAGTGTGGATGGAGTTACAAAAGCGATAAGCTTAAAGAATTTTTTTCTTATATCATTTAAATGTTTTAACAGCAAAGAAAAAAATGTGCCTATTAAGAAAAAAATGCCTGCATATCTTGTAATTACCATTGCAGCAGTTATTAAAGAAAGATAGCCCAGGTATATGTCCTTTTCAGTTTTCAGGTATCTTACAAAAAACAAAGAGAAAACTAAAACCAAGAAGTTGAAGAGCGGTTCAGACCATGCAAATGCATATACATAGATTGTTGGAAATCCAAAATAAGCAAAATTAAACCACCAGGTGCCTTTGTTTTTAGGCATAATTTCCGAAAGTAATTTCAATGCTAGTATGAAATTTGCTGAAAATAAGATTATGTTTAATATAAAAGCACAGTTTTCAAAACGTGTATTTAGAATAAAGTTTAGGATTGATAATATAAGTGGATATCCAAAAGGCCATTCAACTAATGGTTGTGAAGTAGTCTCGTAAAAGGAATAATTATTTGAAAAATTTTTTGCTGCTAATATGTAGGATGCTGAATCTGGAGATATTCCAATGTCGTGTTTCAAAAAACCAATAAAGTAAAAAAATATAAAGGTAATAAGCATAAAAAAACCAATTAGGTTTTGTTTTTTTGAAGTATCGATATTCGGCAAGTGATGTTTAAAGAAAACCACCCCCCTAATACTTAGTTATTTTATTAAGTTTCTTACTTCATTGCATTTTAATATTCAAGAGAATATTCTTTAAATTTGCCGATGGACTTTTTCTGTATAATCAGCAACTCTTTAGGTGAAATAACCCTATAAGATAAATTTCAATCTAGACGAAATAAATTCGATTCGTAATCGTGCTATTGACATAAATATGTGTTTTTCTTACTATTTTAGGTTCAAGACGGGGGGGTGCCCGAGTGGCCAATGGGAGCGGGCTGTAAACCCGTCGGCGTGAGCCTACAGAGGTTCAAATCCTCTCCCCCCCACCATATGAAATGTCCAACGAAAAACTTTTTAATAATTAGCCTCAGGCTTTTTGAACATTTATGTCAAACTGGTCAAAGTTTTTCTTAATCAATCCTAATCAGAAAAAGCACCGTAAATTCATTCGGTAATAGGTTCAAGAAATTATTGAGCTCCCTCATTGGTAAGTTAAAAATATAATAGGATATTCGCGAAAGATAGTTTCTATATTCAATTTATAAATTGAAATTGCTTAACCTCTTAATAAATATATGGATGGGTAAGATATTTCCCTGATATGATCACCTAAATTTTTTAAACCTGAATAGGTTAAAAAGTTGGTATCTAAATTCGCGTTATAGAATTGAAATTTTTTATGAAAATTAATTATTCACTTAGTTTTCTTAAAATATTTTAGTAATTTTTACGCGATCAATTTTCTATGGATAGCTAAAAGAAAATTTTTCTAATAGGTAAGGAGATAAACTCTAATTCTTTATTCTTACTAGAAATGATGCAAATAAATATAGTAGGTTTTAAAGCAATGCATCTATCTTTTAAAATGTATAGCTTATCATCGATTCAGGATTCAAATCTGAATGAAATCGGTTCTATCTCTTAAAAAGCGCTTTCTTGATATCATAAAGTTGTTCTTTTAGAATAATTGTTTGCTGTTGCCCACATAGCTCAGGAGGCAGAGCACACCCTTGGTAAGGGTGAGGTCACCGGTTCGAGTCCGGTTGTGGGCTCCAGTTTAAAGGCGGTGTAGCTCAGTTGGTCAGAGCCCGCGGCTCATACCCGCGGAGTCGCAGGTTCAAATCCTGCCACCGCCACCATCAGCAATTAAGACACTGAACAGCCACATTCAGATTTTCGATTGCTTCTTCAACTGATACAGGTGAACTTGTTTCTGATTTAACATACGAGATAAACGATTCGATTTCCTGTTTGAGCGGTTCTCTGTAACTTATAGGAAAATCAAACATAGAGACAGCACCGGTTCGATTGTTTCTCTTAAAACGAGTTAGTTTTTGAGTAATTAAATCGCCTCTGTAATACGCTTCGCTGGTTGCTATTTCAATTTCTCTGATTTTAAATGGAGTCAGCCAGTTCACAACTATTTGAGATAGACAACCATTGGGTAATTTAAATGAGATTAAAGCAATATCCTCAAACTTTTGT
>JAOAJI010000032.1 GCA_026414265.1 Microcaldota archaeon | reverse complement strand
CAGGAGGAGGGATTAAAATGACTCTGTCAAACCTTCCAGGCCTAAGCAAAGCTCTATCAATCATCTCAGGCACGTTTGTGGCTCCTATCACGACTACGTTTTTAAGCTCTCTTATACCGTCAAGCTCTGTCAAGAGTTGTGAAACCGAAGGACTCAATCCAAGATCTCTTGTAGCAGCTATTGCCTCAAGCTCATCTAAAAACACTATTGCAGGAGCATTTTCCCTTGCTCTTGTAAATAAATCTTTAATTGCAGATGCCATGTAAGTAATCCCGTTTTTACTTATCTCAGCACAACTTGCATACAAAAACTTTGCATTCAACTCGTTTGCCGCTGCTTTTACTAACATTGTTTTACCGCAACCAGGAGGACCAAAAAGTAAAATTCCCTTCAATGGCTTGACATCGTACTTTTTCATTTCATCTTCATGCAGCAAAGGATATTCAATTGCTTCTCTGACTAGTTGCTTTACGCCTTCTAATCCAATCACATCATCTAGTTTAACCTTCTCATCGTCTCCATAACCCGGTTTCTGTTCTTTTGTACTTATTCTTCTTTCATAATCCATTCTGAATCTTTCGTATTCTTCAAGATCAGAGAGAGAAACACTTGGCTTGACATTACTTAGCACAAACTCCAGCATCTCTTGAGTAACTTGGACTATTTCTCCTCTGTTCTGCGCATCAGCAGCAGCTAGCCTAACACATTCATCAACAACGTTCTTAATATCTGCGCCCGAAAACCTCTCACTCTTTTTTGCTAATCGATCTAGATCTACTTGCTGTGGTCGAATCTCAGGTTTTAACTTGTTGATATACAACTCAAATATTTTCTTCCTACCTTCATAATCAGGCAAAGGCATGTATATTAGCTTATCAAATCTTCCTGGACGCATGATCGCAGGATCAAGTAAATGAGGTACGTTTGTAGCTCCAACTATGATCACGTTCTTCTGGGCTCTGAAACCATCCATCTCCTGTAAAAATGTATTCAAAACCCTTTGAGTACTTTCATCAGTTGAATGCGCGGTTCTTTTTCTTGCAAATGTGTCAATCTCATCAAAAAAAAGTATACATGGCGCTTTTTTACGCGCTATCTCAAATACTCTAGTAACGTTTTTTTCGCTTTCACCATACCATTCGCTCAGCAAATCTGAAGCTTTAATGTAATCAAAATTGTACCTTAATTGCCTAGCCAAAGCCTTCATCATCATTGTTTTTCCTGTACCTGGTGGACCAAAAAACAAAACACCTTTTGGAGGCTTAAGGTCATATGCATAAGAAATCTCTAAGCTCTCTAAAGGCAATACTATCGCATTCCATAATTCTTTTTTGACATCTTCGTAATTGGCAATGTCATTGAGTGACAATACTGAAGAATCCATCTCATCATGAATTTTACCGAAAGCTCTTGCGGAGTCCTTTTTTCTAACATAAAGGTCTCTAGCTAAGTTGATTTTCTTAATGTCTAACAGATAAATTACAAAAACCGAAAAAGCAACATATAATAAAACCACAAAGAAATGTAACAAATCATACCCATAATACACATACCAAAACAGGTTATAGAATGGAATTAACAACAACAACAAACTTGCATATGTTTGTCTATTATTTTTTATCCCAAGTTGGTTAAATAATTGAGAATCAGGTAAGTAAGCTATAGCAAAAAAAAGAACTGTATGAAAAGCTAAGTGCATGAACCCTACATCAGAAAAAAAAATTGCTATCGTATTGTCTAAAATTTTGCCTAAAATCAGATTAAATCCATCTATGGCCTCAGAAGAAAAGAGTCTTCCAGGTAGCTCTAATAAGTGCACAGGAATTTCTAGTAATTCTGCAGCGTCCTTACGATTGTTGGATAGTTCATTTTCCACCTTGTATAATTCATGACTGTTGCTTAAAGGAAAGTAAATTGAATTGATGTTCCAAAGTGTAGATAAAAGTAGAATGAAATATAACCCTACACCAACTAATACTCTGCTTCTAACTGAACCTACAAAAAAAGAACCCATGGCAAATAACAAATAAATAAAACCTGATAGTATAGAAAAAGGTAGTTCAGTTATTAGAGGCAAAAACACTATAATCTCTAAATATGACAATATTGACCAAAACTCAAACACTTCAAAAGCAGATATTCCAAAAGCACCCAATAATAACCATGCATAAAGAGGATGTTGGTATGCTGCAGCAGGTACAGCTATCAGCAAACTTGCTAATGTACCTAAAACAGGATTATTGTAACCTATGTAGCCAACTATGCCTGCAACTATCAATGCTAAATACCATGGATAAAATGGAAACGTAATAAGTAACATCAATGAACCTAGAAAAATTAATATAGCATTTCTCAAATTGTCATCTTGAGATAGCATCCTTGCAAAAGACTTGACTCTCAGACTCTTGAGTGGCTGTGACATATTCTAAATTACCTACAGACTACTACTTAGATTATTAATTTATTTTTTAAGTTATTTATGTGTATTGGTATTCTTTTAAAAAAAAGAAACGTTAAAAGTTTAAATTATAATCTAGGGGATTATTCTTTTCTAATTTGTCAAATCTATTCTTTTTCTTTCTTCTAAGGTACTAATATCATTAATCAAAACACTTGCAGCAGATATTGTATATAGGTTGTTATCAATTACTAAAGCTCTTCTAATTCTTTTTGCAGTCTTAGGAACACTCTTAGCAGAATCTATATTACGCGATGCTAATGTCTTGAGTTCATCATCAGAGAAGTGCGTGATTTTTCCATAAAACTTAATTTTGCCTTCATCAGTTATCTTGAACAGGTACATACCATCGAAAATTACGTTAGAAGATGTACTGTTTCCAACTACATCTTTTTTTTCTTTGATTATCGTTATGGCAGGAAACGCAACAATGCCGTTATTAGGATCAAAAAGAATTGCCTTGTAATTACTAAACAGCTCTGAATCAAATTTATCTCTTGTTATAAAATAATCAATTTCTTTTGGATTTATTTTATCACTTACATCAAAAGTCACTATTACTAAACCCTGTAAATAACTAACAACCCCATCATCTGATTCTATTAATTCTGTTCCAATTCCAATTAATCTGGTTTTATTATAAGGTATGAGATGATCAATCATTCTACTCTTTAAGCTTAAGTTACCAACTTCTATTGGGATATAACTAGAATTCAACTCTACTATACGGATTATCGAATCTTTTTTCGTGGTTGTAATTAAATATAACATGTCATCAATGAACAGTGATCTTACAACAGTTTCGTTTACGCTTGCAATCTTAAGCTCATTGTTTAAACCTAGGTCTATGTATTCATCAACATCGAAATACTGTAGATTGTTTGTTTGCGACAGATTTTGTTGCTTAGTACTTGTTGATAAAATACGCAAATGCCTTGATTCCTGATTAATGAAAGATCTGCCACTCAAGAATCCTCTTAGTAATAGTGCACCTGAATATTTCATTGATTTGTTATTAACACTTACCTTAGAGATTAAAGTTTGTAGCAAGTTGTTTGGGTTTCTTAAAAAATCCTGAAGCACTGGAACATTATACACATAAATAGAATTATCTGCAGCGTATAAATGTCTATAATAACCTAAAATACTAATGCTCTCCAGCCTTTCTTTATCTAAATCCCTCAGTGAAATTTTAATAATCATTGAAACATACTTCTGGGAATTTGTTTGATTAACATAGTAAATGTCTGAACAATCTGAAAGGTTGAACGCTCTACCATCAATATAGTACTTCGGTAATTCTAAACTATCATCTTGATTTATGCGCTTTAGTAACAAGACATAAACGTTTCCATCTAAGACTACTGACTCACTATAATATGAATCAAATTCGTATTTCTTGAGTAACAACGGTCTTGTCTTATTCTTTATATCATAAACATAAACATGAGTATATTCCATACTGTCTTCTCTAATCACCATAAACGCTTTGTCATCCTGAATATAAAGCTCATAATGATTCGGATATGACCAATCTTGATACGTCAAAGTAACATCAATACTAGTAACTGATAATAATTTTGCATCTTTTGTGGGTACTGCTTGAATTATGTAAAATTTAGGTTGAGAAAGAAGATTGCCATCATCTCTCTTAGGTAGTTCTAATAAGTATATGTATTTACCATCTGTCTTTACAATGTCTAAATCACTAATGACTACCTCTCTCACATCTTCAGACGGCAAACGTTCATACATATCATAAAGAGTATAAACAACGTCATCTCCTGAAGAACTTCGTAAATTCTTGTAAGAATTATTTACGTTTGAAGCTTTAGATACAATGAAGCTTTTTAGATCAGCACAAGACTTGAATTTATTCTCTATTAAAGAATTAACCTCTAAAGTATGATTGTCCTTTACTAAACGATTAGTGTATAAAGTATTATTATTGCCATCTGAAGTTTTAAATTGCTCTGATTCAACAAAAAAGAAGGAAAGCATAATTAAAATTAACACTAATAATAAAAAAAGAAGCAGATTAGTGTTCTTTTTGAACATATTTACATGTTGTAAAAAATTAATATATTACTTTCCTTTCTACTGACCAAAACTTTACTAATCTTGTTAGGCTATAGCAAGTTTTTAAATCTTAACTTGCATTGTATATTTGAAATCTCATCATGCTGAAGGTGAATCAGATGGCAAAAGTAATTGCAAAAAGCTTAGCTTCAAAAAAAGTCATAACTAATGACGGGGAAGAAATAGGAAAAGTAGTAGATATCGAAATAAATGAAATTACAGGAAAATTGGAATTTTTATTAGTAGATCCTAATCCAGAAAACAAAACCGCTATGGAATTGGCAAAAGAAGACGGTATGCTAAAAGTATCTTATTCTGCTGTACTAGCTGCTAAAGATCATGTTATTATTGACAGAAGATTTTATTAATATTAATAATTAATACTTGCCAACCTACTAAAAGAAAGTTTTAACTATTTTATTATTTTTTATCGTTTATCAAGTATTTCTATTTGCTTTATTTCATCCAATGTCAACAATTTATTTATCTTAACAAATCTATAAGAAATAGTGTATAAGTTATCATTAATGTAAAGCGCTCTTCTTACCCTCTTATCATTTGGGATATCAGAGATGTAATAGGTATATCTACTCTTAAGTCTAGCAATATCCTCTTCTGTTAAATGAGTAATTGTGCCTTTGACAGAAATTCCGTCCTTCACAGAGATGTTTAGGACATATGCCCCATCAAAGACATATTTCCCAAGAGCTAGCTCATCTTCTTCAACTTTTTTGATTGCCAAGGTAACAGGTATAACTAATAAATTATACCTTGAATCAAACACCAATGCTTTGTGATCATCTAAAGCATATGATTCTGTTTTTCTGTCACCAATTTCTATGTAACTTAGCTCTTTTGGCTTGGTTACATCTGTAACGTCAAACAGAGATATCTTTAGTCCTTTCTCAATTACAAAATTTCTATTTTTCTCTTCAACCGTGCTCTTACCTATGGCAAGTAATAAAGTGTCATTTATGGGATGTAGATAATTACTATATCCAGATATCTTTAATTTACCCAAAACTTTGGGATTACTTGGATCACTTAAATCTACAACAAACACAGGACCTTCTCTTTCAAATGTCACAACATACGCTTTTGGACCAATAAACCTGAAAGAATCTATCCTCTCTATCGTCAATCCTTCGAGCATTCCTTTCAATGACATGTTCTGATCATAAACATAAATATTGTTTTTTTTAATAGTACGAACTATGCTTTCGCCATCACTCGAATTTCCTGATGCAATCGTTGTAGTGGCTATTCTAAAATCGCCTTTAAACTCGTCCAACGAATTTTGGTTTAATATTCTACCAGGAACACTGAAACTTCCTAAGTATTTGATTGAAGAATTAGAAATTGCAAACTTGTGAACTTTGCTCATTTGTTTTGGTTCGGTTCTTGAGTAAATATAGTTGTAATCATTAGCAACGACGTAGATATTATCATGGGATGCGTAAATAGTATCAGTATCACCAATAAGTGCCACATTTTCAAAACTTTTATTTTCAGCATCTTTAAGATTAATCTTAAGAATAGTAATTATTGAATTGGATGTGCCACCTAAAGGTGGCATGTAATAAATGTCAGAACAATCAGTAATATTTCTTTTCATTTTGTCGACTTTATACTTAGGTATTACTCTATCAATATCATGGATATCTTCATGATAAATGTACTTCATTAAAATTAAATAAACACTACCGTTGATTAAACGCGAATTTACATATGAAGAATCAAACAGGATTTTGTTTAACATTACAGGCTTTTCTTTATTACTTATATCATAAATAAAAACCAATGTATTCTTCGGCACAAAAGATTGAATTATCAAAGCCCTATTTTCATGAACGAACAAGAGAGAATAATCAAACGGCCGTGAACCATTATCTATTTCGTCAAATACTATATTTTGACTGGAAATTAGTTTAGCTTCTTGCTCAGGTGTAGCTCTTAAAATCGAGAATTTAAGAGAATACTCAATCAAATCTTTAGACAATACGTAGATATAAGTACCATCAGTCTTAACTAAATCAGGTTCTTATGCTCCCTGAACTGGAACATTAGTGGTTGAATATGAATTGTCTGCCTCTGAAGTTGCAGCAACACTTCCAAGCGATGAAACTTTGCCTGACGATATTTCTGAACTTGGAATTTCTAATAAACTAGGTTTGTTTGTGGAGTAACCATAATAGTTATAAAATTCAATTTCATTGTAAGCCTCCTTAAGTTTTGCAGTTAAATCGTTACATGAACTGAATTTTATCAGATGATCTGAAGATGAACTGCTGAGCAAATCCTCGGTAGATCTATACTTAACACAGTCACCATAAACATATGATGTGTTTTTAAAATTAAAATATACAAACAAAACTATAATTATTAAAGCAATCACTACAAATAAGAAAAGTACGTTTTTTCTGTTTTTAAGAAAGCTCATAATACTAGTATAACTTTTAACTTATTTTATTTTTTTCCTATTTGTTAGGTTTCCCTTACTACGAATCGCTAAGGCATAACAACCAAAACTTCACCTTTTCCTATTTTTTCTGCTCTAAAAATAGCTCTCTGAATAAAGTCCTCAGCTAATACTACAGAATTTTGAATATCTCTACATAAATAATAAAATGCAGCTATTGCTGAAGCGAAACAACACCCTGAACCGTGATATCTGAAAGGCTTTCTCTCCTTAACAAAGTACTTCAAGTCTGGTAAATTGGAATCATAATAGACATCGCATAGCTCATTCTCCGAGTATCTTATACCTTTAATCACTGCATTCTTTATCTTCAACCTCTTGAACTGGTTTATTGCGGCCAAACAAGTACTTGTGTCAGTTATTTTTACATCTGTTAATCTTTCTGCCTCTATTAAATTAGGGGTGATTATCAAACAATCTCTATTTCGTGCCATTTCCGATAGTGTTTCTTTTTCCTTGACAAATGAAAATGAATCAGCTTCTGCAACCATGACTGGATCTAACACAAACGGTATGCCTTTACACTTTTTCTCAAATACTTTGAAGTATTCCTTATCAGGAACTACGCCAAATTTTATTACTTCAATGTCTAAATCATCTAATAC
>JAOAJI010000031.1 GCA_026414265.1 Microcaldota archaeon | reverse complement strand
CGATAATAATGTGTTTAGCAGGTTCATTAATCAGTGCAGGCTTGAAGAAGGCCATTTACGATTTGGTTGACAATAACATGATAGATGTAATTGTTGCCACAGGTGCTAACATAGTAGACCAAGATTTTTTTGAAGCTCTAGGATTCAGGCATTACATGGGCACTCCTAACGTTGATGATGATGATCTATATAAGAATCACATTGACAGAATTTATGATACATACATTGATGAAGATGAGTTAAGGATATGTGACGAGACAGTAGCAAAAATAGCAGATTCATTAGATCCAAGACCTTATTCTTCACAAGAATTCATAGTTGAGATGGGTAAATACCTAGTTAACAACAAACTAGGAAAAGATTCAGTAGTAAGAAAATGTTATGAAAAAGGAGTACCTATTTTTTGTCCAGCATTTACTGATTCGAGTGCTGGTTTTGGATTAGTTTATCATCATTACAGGAGAAAAAATGCACCTAAAGTTACGATAGATTCTGCAAAAGATTTCTTTGATTTGACGAAGATTAAAATAGTATCTAAGGTTTCAGGTCTTTTGATGCTTGCAGGAGGCGTACCTAAAAATTTTGCTCAGGACACTGTTGTTGCTGCTGAGGTTATAGGTAAAGAAGTTACTCAGCATAAATACGCGATACAGATAACAGTAGCAGATGAGCGTGATGGTGGTCTATCTGGTTCTACATTAAAAGAAGCGCATTCTTGGGGAAAAGTTGATATTGGAAATGAACAAATGGTTTTTGCTGAAGTTACATTAGCATTTCCTTTACTGGCAAGTTATGCGTATCATTCTAAGGCATGGAAAAACAGAAAGGAAAAGAGATTCAATGATTTTTTAGTATCAGAAAAAGCTGATTTGTGATTGTTTATTCATTTTATAAGCCTGTTTTTAAGAATTCAAAAAAATTATAAAAATTAATGTTATTGTAAACATAGATATTCAAAATATTGAGGTTGTTAAATGAGATTAATACCAAAAAAAGTATTTTTCGTAAAAGGAGTTGGTGTTCACAAAGAGAGGCTGGCTTCTTTTGAGTTAGCCTTGCGAGATGCAGGTATCGCCCAATTTAATCTTGTTAGCGTATCAAGTATTTTTCCACCGCATTGTGAAATAGTCACAAAGAAAGAAGGCTTAAAGTATCTTAAGGCTGGTCAGATAGTGTTTTGCGTTCTTGCACGAAATGAAACAAATGAGCCTAACAGACTCATTTCTGCAGCTATAGGTCTTGCGCTTCCTAAAGACAAGAACCTTTATGGGTATCTGTCAGAGCATCATCCCTATGGCCAGAAAGGCAAGATAGCTGAAGATTATGCAGAAGATCTAGCTGCTTCGATGCTGGCAACAACTTTAGGTTTACCTTTTGATCCTAACAAAGCTTGGGATGAAAGAAGGCAAATATACAAGGCATCTGGTCATATCTTTAAGACTACAGCAATTTGCCAATCAGCTGAAGGAAACAAGGATGGATTATGGACAAGTGTTGTAGCAGCAGCAGTTTTTGTTACAGAGCTTGATTTAAATGATTTTGAGCATGAAAATAGTAATATCCAATGATTATGATCATGTGCAAATATTTAATTACTATGTGATTTGATAATGACTGAAGTAAAAGTTGCTTACGGTGCGATGAACAATCCTCGTAATTTAGTTCTAGAAGAGGCTTTAAAGATTATAGAATGGTTCGATTATTTCGAATTGACGATAGAGCCACCAAAGGCATATCCTATTCTCAGGAACATTAAAACAAGATTGCGTGATCTGTTATATTCTTATGATACTAAGATTGTAGCTCATTTGCCGTGGCATTTCCATTTAGTTTATCCATTAAAAGATATACAGAAAAATTACATTAAACATTTTATGAGATGCATAGATGTAGCAGTTGATCTTGAAGCAGAATTTATTACTTTGCACCCTGAGTTTTTGCCTCACATTAACGGTGATAGGTTCATATTCATTAAAGACCTGAAAGAATCAATAGCTACTTTGAATGAGTATTGTAAGTCAAGAGGTATAAGATTACACTTAGAAAATTTTGTGGTTTATTCATATTCTTTGGAAGAATTCTATGATATAGTAACTGAACTTGACCTTCACATTACCTTTGATGTTGGTCATGCTAACATCGGTTATGGTTTTAATGGTATAAAAACATTTATCGATGTTATGGGTAGTAAAATAAGGCATTATCATATCCATGATAATTTAGGTGACAAAGACACTCATTTACCGATAAACGTAGGTAATATCGATTGGAAAAGAGTCATAGGTTTAATTTTACAGAATGCAAAACAAAAAGATAACACCAAGTTAAGTTTTACTTTAGAGGTACATTCGAAGGATCGTGAATATCTAATATATAGCCTAAGAGTGGTCAGGGATTTGGTAAACAAATTTAATTTAGGGCACTAGGTCTTAGAAATGAGAAAGACTAATTTAAATTCAGATAGTTATCAGGAAATATTTAAGGATATTCTTGAAGAGATAGAACCAGATAAAAAAGAAAGAATTTTTATAGATTATATCAAGAACGATGTTCTCAAAAGATTACGTGATTGCATAAAATACTTCAATGAACCTAATGTTGAGGTTCAGCTAGCTGGGTCAATAGCAAAAGATACTTACTTAAAAGGTACATGTGATGTCGATGTATTTGTAATGCATTCAAAGAATATAGGTATAAACAATTTTTTTGAATGGTTAAAGATAATTGTTAATGAAGCATTCAAAGGTTCAAAAATATTAGAAGCATATGCTCAGCATCCATATCTCCAGGTTTACCATACTTATGTTAATCCATTAAACAGCACAGAAAAGCGTAATGTTAGAATAGACGTTGTTCCTTCATATAAAATTACGGACACAAAAACAATCCTCTCTAGTGTAGACAGGACGCCTCTACATACGTTATTCGTTAAAGATAATCTAAAGTCTATCCAAAAGAGAGAGGTCAGATTACTCAAGCAGTTTTTGAAGGCAAATGGTATTTATGGCGCAGAACACAAGACCATGGGTTTTTCAGGTTACTTGTGTGAACTTTTAATAATAAAATATGGGACTTTCATAAAAGTACTCGAGTATTTTTCAAAAAATTTCAATGGCGATGTTTTGATTCTAGATAAAAAGTTTGGTTATCCTAAACTAAAAAATGTTGATCAAAATGAAGTAAATAAGATAGTTACTCAGATGATCGATTCTACTTCACCTGCGTTGATATTCTTAGACCCTGTGGATGAAAAAAGGAATGTTGCTGCAGCAGTTTCATATAATTCACTGTGCAAATTTATTCTCTTGTGCCGTGCATTCCTATTGTCGCCAAACATAGAGTTTTTTAAATGCGCAGAAGATAATTTAAACGATATTTCAAGAAAAGAATTCATTAAAGACCTTGTAAAGGATGTGAAATCACGGAATACTGATTTTGTTGTTATTAAATTTGTGAGACCGAATATTATTGACGATATACTATATCCTCAAATGAAACGAGCAGTTAATAAAATTTCGAATCAACTGTTGCTCAACGATTTTAGGGTTTTTGGTCACTATTTTGATTTTACTGACAAATACTGCTACATCATTTTTGAATTAGATGAGACGAGATTGCCGCGTGTAAAAAAAGTAATAGGCCCAAGTATATACTATAGCAATCATCTTGAGAAATTTATCAGAACTCATAAATGCGCAAAATCTTTTTATGTTGATGGTAAGAATATTGTTGCAATTGAGAATAGAGAAGATCCTTATCAGGATGCTACTAGATTCATTTCATATTTATTTGATAATCAAAAAATCGCATTATCTTTAGGAATACCAAAAAATATTTATTTTGCGCTAAAAAGTACTTATAAAATAATTTCTATAAATAATGTAATAGTTAGAGAGCCGTTAATTGTGTTCAGATATTTGTATGGAATGAAATCAAATGTACATTTAAGACACTTCATTGAAAGAATGAAGAATTAAGATCTGCGTTATGGTTGATTATGGTTGATGTGAGTGATGCCTAATGACTTCAAGCAATCAAGCAAAAAAATTAAATTTTGAAATAAAGAGCGTCATGGAAATAGCCAGGTTAAAGTTAGATGAGGATGAAAAAAATTTAATTGAAAAACAATTGCTTCAAATTTTTGAGCACTTTTCAGAGATACAGAGACTTGAATTAAAAGAATCAATAGATGTTCAAGGGTTCAGTTTTGCATATACTGACAAAGATTCTTTGATGTTTAGGAAAGATGCTGTTATGGTTTCTGATAGCAGTGGTTTAATTATAAGTCAGTTTACGAACAATTCTGAAAGGTTTCTAAAGGTTCCTAAGTCTGTAGACTAAAAAGATAACTTTGGTGTACGTAATGTCTGCAAATAGAAGTTTAACAGATACAGATCTTTCATTGGTTGAAAAAGTAGAATATTATCTTGAAAAAATTGACAAAAACGATGCTAAAATAAAAGCATTTATAGAAGTTTTTCCTCACGATGCTTTAGCCAGAGCTAAGGCTCTTGAACAAAAAAGACAGCAAGGTAAGAAATTAGGAAAATTATTTGGGTATGTGTTTGCAATAAAAAACAATATTTGCATAAAAGGAAAGAGAACAACGTGTTCGTCAAAAATGCTTGAAAACTATATTGCTACTTATGATGCATCGGTTATCAAAAGAATCTTAGAAGAGGATGCAATAATAATAGGCACTACTAACATGGACGAATTTGCTTGTGGAAGTGATTGTACTTACAGTGCATTTTTCCCTACTAGAAATCCTGTAGATCATGAAAGAGTTCCTGGTGGTAGTTCAGGAGGTAGCGCAGCAGCTGTCGCTGCTGATTTCTGTGATGTTGCATTGGGTTCAGACACAGGTGGGTCAATAAGATGCCCTGCTGCATTTTGTGACATATACGGTTTAAAGCCAACTTACGGAACAGTTTCGAGATTTGGTTTAGTTGATATGGCTATGAGCTTGGACCAGATAGGACCATTTGCCAAAAATTTAGTTGATTTAGAAAAAGTGTTGAGAGTGATCGCATTTCCTGATCCTAAGGATAATGTTTGTAATAGAACAATCGATTATTCACATACTTCAAGGCCTAAGTTTGCAATGGTCAAGGAATTTTTAGAAGTTGTTGATGAAAGGATTAAGCGCAGATTTTTTGATCTCATAGAAAAGCTTAAAGCAAGAGATTTTATTGTTGATGAAATAAGCATTCCAATATTAAAATATGGTATTTCCATATACTACCTTTGTATGTGTGCAGAACTTTCTTCTGCACTGCAGAAGTTTGACGGATTCAAGTATGGTTACAAAGCTGATATCAATAAGGATTTAATTTCTTCTGTAAGCGATGCACGTGGTAAGGCATTCGGTAAAGAGATAAAAAGAAGGATACTTGTTGGAACATATATCACTATGAGTGAAAACAAGGAATCATGGTATAAGAGATCGCTTATTGCCAGAAAGTTGATCCAAAAGGAGTTTATGAGGGCTTTTAGTAATTATGATATCGTTCTAGGTCCTACTGTCCCTGTGTTTCCTTGGCGTATTGGTGAAATAATTTCACCGATTCAGATGTATCAGACAGATATACTTACAGTAAGTGCTAATTTAGCTGGAATACCAGCTTTATCGTTGCCTATGAGGGGGCTAGAGCTACCAGCTGGAATCCAATTGCACGCAAACATTTGTAAAGAAGGGGTTTTGTTAGAGGCTGCACGTATTATTGATGAAGTCACCAAGAACTAACATTTATCAAAAAGTTCTAATTGAAGTTATTTACTCATCTTTTTAGTTGATTTATTGACATAGTGATTAAACGTTAATTTAGTTTGTTTTTCACATAATCTATTACTAATCTTACGCCGAAACCTGTGGCACCTGGATGATAGTACTTGATTTTTTGTTCATGAAATGCTGTGCTTGCAAAATCAACATGTGCCCAATTCTTGTTCTCAACAAACTCTTTGATAAATACAGCGCCAACAATAGTGCCTGCTCCTAGGCCGTCTATGCCTATGTTCTTGATGTCTGCTATTTTGCTTTTTATCAATTCAGAATAATCATTCCATGTTGGCAATTGCCATAATCGTTCTCCTGTTTTTTCTCCAGATTCTATCAAATCTTTTATTAGAGTCTCATCGTTTCCTAGTATTGCAGCAGCAAAAGGTCCTAAGGCAATAATACAAGCTCCTGTCAATGTGGCAAAGTCTATTAGTTTTTTAAATTTATAATTTTTGTATGCGTACGCGATAGTATCTCCGAGAATTAGTCTGCCTTCTGCGTCCGTGTTTAACACTTCTACTGTTTTACCCGAATATGATTTAATTACGTCTCCTGGTTTAGTAGCACTTCCACTAGGCATATTTTCGACCAAAGGAGCTAAAGCTATGACCTTTTTGTTCAGTCGCAGTTTTGATGTGGCCAATGTGATTGCCATGACTGTGGCTGCGCCAGCCATGTCTTCTTTCATGGTTTCCATAGATTTAGCTGGTTTGATAGATAAACCACCTGAATCAAAAATAACACCTTTACCTACAAGTGCTAAATCATATTCATTGTTTTGTGACTCTTTGTTTTTCTGACTAGGATTATAAGTCATTATTAGCAACTTAGGTTTATTCACAGATCCTTTACCTACAGCAAGAATTTGATTCATTCCTAATTTCTCTAAGTCATCACTATTAAACACTTTTAACGTGATATGCTCATGGTTTTTTGCTTCTTTCTTTATCCTTTCTACGAATTCGTCTATGGTTACTATGTTAGCAGGTCCATTTACCAAGTCACGTGTCATGTTCACGTAATAAAACAGAGTTTTGAGTTCTTCGTATTCTTTTTCTAATGATTTGTTGGCATTAACAAGTCCTATTTCTAGCCTAGGTTCTACTGCTTTTGATTTAATATTAAATTGATAAGAAGAAATCATCATCCCTTCGATCAAATTAATTATCATCTGGGAATCAAAATTTGAGACATCTATATTAACTCTTTTTACATAGATATTCAATAAATAATCGATAATGTGTCCGCCTACTTTTCTAATGATATCCGTATCTTCTTTGAAATTATTAGGAATAACGTATTCGATTACGTTGTTTCCTCTGACATATAACTTGTTAGGTTCTTTTACTTCTTTTTTTTCTTTGTTAGTTTCTTGTGCCTCAGCTACACTAAAAAAGATAGTTAACTCGGAGTTTTCGATTGTTTTAAAATATATGTCCTTTATCATCTCCATAAGACCACCATTATCAAATATGCTATTATTTTAGGCTCAGTGTGTAGCGATATAATCATTAATATTCATCAATACCTCGATTTCATCACAGCCATCTTATTAAAGAAATTATTGGCACAATTTAAATTACTTATCAGTTTGTTATCAATGTCTAAAAAGGCGTATTGATTATTTAGTCAAATCAGTTAGTATTGGTTTTTAATTGCTTTATTCTCGTTAAGATTCTTGCTATAGTCTTTTTTAGTTCTCTTACTTTCCCGTTGTTAAATGCTTTTCCTGGAACATTCTTTGCACTTAATTCTTTGTTCAATTCATTTTTAACTGTCTGTAATTTTTCTTCAAGTTCTTGTAGTTGCATTTTGTTAATTTCTTGTTTTTTTAAAACTGCCATAAACGTGCACCTCTTTAATTTCATCAAGTATCGTATCTAGTTGTAAATTACTTGTTGCTTTTATTTTGTTGTTTTGACTTTATTTCTTCTTTGTTTTCATTTAGTGGTACTTCTTCGACACTCATTTGGTACTTATCTTGCTTAAGTACTTCGCTATTTATTTTTGTTTGATCACGTGGTTTTGGATTACTAGTATCTTCTTTTTTCATCTCTGTTTGGTTTTGTTTTTTTGTCTTATCAGGGATAATTAAGTCAGGAGTAACAATAGTAACGTAGACGCCTATTGCTCCAGATTTAGGATATGCAACTTGCAAAGCTTTTTTCAAAG
>JAOAJI010000030.1 GCA_026414265.1 Microcaldota archaeon | reverse complement strand
CTGAGGTACTGTTCCTGACCTTTGTCAGGCTGTGCAGAACTCCTGTGCCTTAGTGGCTGCGAGGGTTCAAATCCCTCCTTCCGCATGATACAAAAATTGTAATTGTCAAAGCATAGTGAGATGATACGATGTCAGTCAAAAAAGAAGTTTTGATAAAGTTACACAGAACAAAAAGAAAGATATTTAGAGAAGTTGAGAAAGAGCTATCTAAATCTAGGCGTAAAAGAGCTTCAGTCAATGTTGAAAAAATATATCGCATGTTAAAAAATAATGAGAAAGCAGTAGTGCCAGGTAAAGTTATAGGCGCTTTGTCACCCATGTTAGTTTCTCAAAATAAAAAAAATGTGTCTATAATAGCCAATTCTTTCTCTAAAAAAGCACAAAGTTCTTTGATCGCCAATGGAATTGATGCTAAAACATATGATGAACTTTCGCTTGAAGAGCTTAAAAATTTGAAAACAGGCTTGAGGTTGATTAAATGAGTTCAAATGATAAACAGAATAAGCACAATGGCAAGAAACAACTTTATGTTGATTGCTCAAATTATTCTTTTGGAAGAATTGCTTCTTTTGCCTCAAAAAAAGCTTTGGAGGGCTACGATGTTTATCTCTTTAATGTTGAAAACTTATTGATTACAGGAAACAAAAAAAATATTTTGGATAAATTCATGTGGAAGAGGCGCTTAAAGAATAAAGCTAACCCTGAACACAGTCCAAAACTTCCAAGGGTCCCTAATTTAATGGTAAAGCGAATGATCCGTGGTATGTTGCCCTATAGGACAAAGCACGGCAGAGATGCATTTAAGAGAATAATAGTATACAATGGATTGCCTCAAGAATTCAGAGACAAAAAATTCATTGAGTTGCCTTTTCCAAAAAAACAATACTCTAAGTTTATGACAATATTGGATATTTGTAAGCATTTAGGGTATGTTCCTCAGCCACATATTTCTAATTAAAAATTTGTGATTTTTAGGTGTCATTATTATGGTGGAAAAAAAGCAAAAACAAAAAGAAGATGTCAACCAAGAGAAAGTTACATCAGCACAGTCTCAAGTATCTCCTCAGCCAGATCATGCACAAAAGAAAAAATCAAAAAAATCTACGGTTGTTAAAAAAGCTGTTGTAAAAAAAGACTTTATTCATGTAAGAGGGAAAAGAAAAGAGGCTATTGCAAGAATAACGTTAAAGGAAGGAAAAGGTAGATTATTCATAAACAAGAGGGCTTTGGATTCTTATGATAACGAAGTTTTTAAGAATCTCGTTTTAGAGCCGTTAATTCTAACTGAAACGCATGACAAGTTTGATATATATGTAAATGTCAGATCAGGAGGCGTTATGGGTCAGGCACAAGCTATAAGGAGAGCAATAGCAACTGCATTATTAAACTATTATGACAACAATGAACATTTACGTAAGCAAATGCTTGATTATGATAGAACTTTATTAGTTGAAGATTATCGTAGAGTTGAGCCAAAGAAATACAAAGGTAGAAAGGCTAGAGCTAGATTCCAAAAATCATACAGATAAAAATTCGGCACTATTAACTATTATGTTCATGTGTTTTTGTATGAAAAAATTATGATTAAACAAATCATAAAGGTGATATGATGTATTTTCCAGTAAGATGCTTCACGTGTGGGAAAGTAATTGGACACTTGTATGAAAAATACCTAGATGATGTTTCAAGCGGTAAAGATAAAAGTAAAGTTTTGGATAATCTTAATGTCAAGAGGATCTGTTGTAGGAGAATGTTTCTTTCACATGTTGATATATCTCATAAAATTATCAAATACAGGAAATTCTAAATTGGTGAATATTATGACTACAGAAGTAGTTGACGGTATTCAAGATTCTAACTCTGAAGATACTAAAGTTTCAACAGGCATCAGTCAACAAGAGTATCTTGTTCCGCAGCAAAAGTATTTGGAGGCTGGAATTCATATTGGAACGAAGATAAAGTTTGTTAACAAAAATTGGTTTGTGTATAAAGAGAGAGAAGATGGCTTATATGTTTTAGATATAAAGAAAATTGATGAAAGGTTAAAGATTCTTGTGAAAGTTTTGTCTCGTTACAAACCTGAGGAAATAGTAATAACTGCTTCTCGTCACTATTCTTCTATAGCTGCAAAGACTTTTTCGAGATTAACAGGCATAAGGGTTTTGACAGGAAGATATTTACCTGGTACGATTTCAAATCTTCAAAGCGCAAACCGAGTAGAACCGAAATTGATGTTTATCTGTGATCCAAAAGGAGAAAGGCAGGCAGTGTTAGAAGCAGGAAAGCACGGCATATTTACTGTTGGATTAGTTGACACAGATAACACCATGGAATACTTGGATTTAGTTGTGCCTTGCAACAACAAAGGAAAAAAGTCACTATCTTTAATATTTTGGATACTTGCACGAGAATATATGTTTGCAAGAGGTTCAATAAAGTCACGTGATGATTTTGCAGTTGATATAAAAGAGTTTGAGTCTTCTGCTTCTCCAAGTGTGCAGAGTGTTCAACAATCTTAATCAAGTCTAAATCTTAGATCTTTGTACTTGACTAAACCTCCCTATGAAGAAACTTATTGAAAACTAGTTTGATTTTAGCAACTAACGATTTAATTATATTTAAACTTTTATTGTCTTTTGCTTCTGTTTGTTGTGTGCTATGAGTTTCTTCTTCAACAAAATCTATGGCTCCGTTTAAAATTAAGATTTTTGCAATTTCCTTATTGTCAAACCTTTTTGCTATCATCAGAGGTGTTTCGTTATTATTGTCTCTTTTGTTGATATCTAGTCTTCCATCTGCTAGGAGTAATACTTTAACTATTAAGTTAATAGTGTAACATTTCGCGACATAGTGCAATATATTTTTTCCTGTAGTTGAGACAAAGGTATTTATATCATAACCATAATCGATTAATAAATTGACCAATTCTAAATTTTTAGTGTCAAAGGCTATCTCTAACAAAGATTTTTTGGTAGAATCGTCTTTTGCATACAAAAGGGTGATGTCAGAATCAAGAATGGTTTTCACGAGTTCTGTAAGTCCTAGCTTTGCAGCTTCTAGGATGACTCTTTTTTTTGCTTCATAATCCTGAGTCTTTTCTACAAATTCTTTTAGCTCTTTTTTCAGTTTTTCGTGCTCTTCCGCATCTATCTTATTCGACACTTTGCTCATATTATTCTTAATTATGGTTACATAAGTTGATGTATTGGTGTTAGGTAAAATGTTTGATGTATATTTCTTGTTAAACGAATAACTGTGTTTGCCTATGATTTTCATGAGTTGAGTAGTTACAGTTTGATTTGTGTTTAAGGATATCGAATATGCTATATAATCTATTGGCCTTAAACCATTTTTGTTTTTGATAAACAGATTAGCGCCTTTCTTTAACAAAAGTTCTATTGCGCAAATGTCTTCATTCATACACGCTAGATGTAGAGGTGTATCTCCTTCTTTATTTTTTATATCGATTTTTTTCATTTTGTTGATTAAATGTTTAAGTATATCTTTGTTGTAGTTTTTTGATGAGATCATAAGATGAAGAGGGGAATTCCCTTTCTTGTCTCTAATCAGTGGATTTGCATTATTATCTAAAAGAAAATTGATTGCATTTGATTTATTACCTTCAGCACTCCAATGTAATGGCGTTTGCCCACTATCGTCTACTTGGTTTAATTTTGCACCTCTTAAGTATAGCATGTACATAATTTCATGACTATCAGTTAGTGTTGCGTAATGCATTATACTCGCTCCTGATCTTGTTATTGTATTCACATTAGCATAGGAGTTGATCAATAAGTTTGCTATCCTCTGGTTGTTGTGAACTAAAGCTAAGGCCAACGGCGTAAATCCGTCTTGACTTGTTGCATTCACGTTTGCATTATTACTCATTAGAATTTTTGCTGCGTCTACATTATCAAGTTGAGCTGCTTTATGAAGTGGAGTATATCCAAGATTACCACAAAAATTAGGATTTGCTTTGTACTTTAACAATAAATGAACTAATTCAATTGAATTAGGTTTTTCGATAGCAATAGTTAATGGCGTTTCCTCTTCTTGAGTTATTACATTTGGATTGGCTCCATTTCTGAGCAAAAGCTGAACAATTTCTATATTCTCACCGTATATGGCGCTCATCAGTGGAGTTCCTACGTTGAATTTATTAATATTAACATCTGCGTTGTATTTAAGAAGAAGTTTTACAATATCTATAAAATTATTAAAGCTTGCCTTATATAGAGCGGATTCTCCTGCATTGTCACATAAGTTAACATTAGCGCCTCGTTTTAGTAATATCTCGACAATTTCAATGCGGTTATGGTTGGTTCCAACTATCAATGGTGTGTAACCATAGTTATTTACTGCGTTAACATCTACTCCTCTATCTAATAAAAATTCTACCAGATCTGCTTTATTGCTTTCTACTGCAGTATGTAATGGTAAATTCCCGTTTTTATCTCTAATGTTCAAATCAGGGTTATATTCTTCTATTACTTTTTTTACTACCTCTGAATCATTAAACGCTATTCCAAGATGTAAGGGAGGAGTAACTATGTCGCCTTGTTGAATGTTAACTATGTCCAAAGTATGGTAATGCTTCATTAGTTCAGCTATTACTTCATAAGATTTCGTCATCGCATGGTGAAGGGCAGTGAAACCCAGGGAGTCAGTGAGGTATAAATTTGGACAAGCTTCTAATACTATTTTTACAAGGTTTAGATTATTTCTTTCCACTGCTGCTATTAATGGTGTATAAGACATAAATTGGGTGTCGATATGTTTTCTACCTTCAGGAGTAGATAACAATTGCTTCAATTTTTTTTCATCCTCTGAACTAATCGCATCAAATATTTGTTCCAGAATAGAGTTATTGTAACCATTAACTTGTGTAGATTTGTGGATCAAACTTAGATTAGGTTGAAAGGATCTAAAACTTAATTTCTGTTGAGAATTAATAGTTCGATCTATTGATGAAGTATTTGATCTCTGAGTCCCCATGGTTTTCGATAGTAATAATATAAGCATATATTTAAATTCATATTTTTATTTTTTTTACACCAAAATTATAGTAAAGAATTTAGAAAGGTTCTCTTTTCGTGTAGTGTGTGTGTAAAAGTCTATGCGCTAACTGGCTTCCAGGTTCTCCAAGGTACTCTTTGTAGATTTGTTTCACTACTGGATTTTCGTGAGATTTCCTTAATGGCATGTTTTTTTCAGAATTATAAATAGCTTCCATTCTTTTTTGTAGAACCACAGGGTCTTTGTAAATTGGTTGGCCTCCGCCTCCAATACATCCACCAGGACATGCCATTATTTCGATGAAGTCGTAATTGTCTTTCATCGATATCAATTTTCTTGCGTTTGCACCTCCACTTGCAACTGCAAATTTGACTTCTCTACCCATCATGAAAATTGTTCCTTCTTTGATCCCTTTATAACCTCTTATTTGATCGAATTCAAGTTTAGTTACGCTTTTTCCTTCAGATAGTTCATAAGCTGTTCTAAGAGCAGCTTCCATTACTCCTCCTGAAGCAGCAAAAACCATCCCTGCGCCAGTTGCAAAGCCCAAAGGGTCGTCAAACTTTTCATCAGGCAAGTTCTTGAAATCTATCTTCATTAACTTAATCATTCTTCCAAGTTCACGAGTAGTGAGTACATAATCAACAGCGCTTTCTAGTTCTGGTCTTGTACTTTCGTATTTTTTGGCTGTACACGGCATGACAGAAACGACTACAATATCTCTAGGGCTCAAGCCCTCTTTTTTAGCAAAATAAGTTTTGATTAGCATTCCGAGCATTTCATGAGGGCTTTTGCATGTGCTCATGTTAGGTATTATTTCAGGATAAAAATGTTCCATCATGAGAATCCATGCAGGACAGCAAGTGGTTATCAAAGGCAAGTTTTTGTTTTCTCTTAGTCTCTTCAAGAACTCAGTTCCTTCTTCCATGATAGTTATGTCTGCGCCTAGATCTACATTGAATACCTTTTTAAAGCCCATTCTTCTTAGCGCTGAAACCATTTTGCCTTCAACATTAGTTCCTGGAGGAAAACCAAACAATTCTCCAAGAGCAGCACGAATGGATGGAGCTGTTTGAACCACTACATATCTGTTTTTTTCTTTCAACATTTCCATGACTTCCTCTATGTGCGACCTTTCTGAAATAGCACCTACAGGACAGTTCATTATGCACTGACCACATTTTATACACGCTACATCTGCTAGTCTTTTGTTGCAATAAGGAGAGACTTTTTCACCATAGCCTCTTGAAACGAAATCAATGGCAAACACTTCTTGTATTTGTGCGCATACTGCCACGCATCTCCCGCAATTTATGCATTTGTTATCGTCCCTTATAATAGCATCTCCTAAGTCAGGGTTGTAGTTTGTTATTGGCCTGAATCTTGTAAACGATAGTCCTACTTGTTCAAAAACCTGACAAACTTCGTTGTCATCTTCAAGACTGCAGACAGGCGGTTTAGTCGTAACTAACTCAAGATTGAGTTTCCTTGCTTTGATCACTTTTTCACTTTTTGTGACAATTTTTGCATTTTCTCTTGGTTTCGTAGAGCAAGCAGTGACTAATCTACCATCCATCTCAACTAAGCAAACTCTGCACCTAGCTTCTGGAAAAAGACTTGCGTGATAGCAAAGAGTAGGAATTACAATTCCTAATTCTTTACAGATGTTGTAAATTGATTTATTTGAATCAACATCATATACTTTATCGTCTATCGTTATTCTCATATCATAACCTCGTTTTTCATGAATTGCTTTTCTTTAAATACTTTTCGAAATCACTTCTGAAATATTTGAGGGCAGTAACTATGTGTTGTCCTGACGTTTGCCCTAAACCACATAGAGACGTGTCCATTATATGTTGTGCTAGTTCGTTCATCAAATCTAAATCTTCGTTAGTTGCTTCTCCAGCCATTACTTTTTTTATCAAATCAAGTATTCTTTTGTTACCCTCTCTACATGGCGTGCATTTCCCGCAACTTTCATAAGTGTAGAATCTCGCAATCGAATCGCATACTTCAACTACGTTGACACTTTCGTCTATCAAAATTACAGAATATGCTCCGTGATGACAATTAGCACTCATTATTGTTTCTTCATTTACTACAAGATTTTCGTCTATTGGCATTATTCCACCAAAAGCGCCAAAGCTCATAGCTTTCAACTTTCTTTTAGGTCTTGCTATGTCAATAATAGTGCTCATTTTTACTCCTAGAGGTAGTTCGTAGACACCTGGGTTGCTGACGTTTCCTGATATAGAAAACAATCTAAGATCTTTGTTCCAGTCATCGTAAAGAATGGCTTGTGCTGCACATGTCAGAGTTTCAACGTTATTTACTACTGTTGGTTTGTTCCACAAGCCGGCTATACTTGGTATAGGTGGTTTGTATCTTGGCTGGCCTCTGTTACCCATAATAGATTCTATTAAAGCAGTTTCCTCTCCGCAAACATATGCTCCAGCTCCTCTTACTATCTCTATACTTACATCTAAACCAGAGGCATCCAACACAATGTCTACATGTTCTTGAAGCCTTGGCAACAAATAACTATATTCTCCTCTCAAATATATGAAACATTCTTTTGCACCTACAGTATATGCTGCTATCAACATACCTTCAATCATGGTTTGCGGATTGTACATCATTATGAATCTGTCTTTGAAAGTTCCAGGTTCTCCTTCATCAGCATTACAAATAACGTACTTTTTATCGGAAATAGTGTCTTTAGTGGTTTTCCATTTCTTTGCTGTTGGAAACGCAGCCCCTCCTCTACCGACTAAGCCTTTTTCTTCAAGTAGTTTAATGACATTATCTGGACCTAGTTCCATTGCTTTGTCCAATGCCTCTAAATTAGTTTTTCTCAATATTTGCATTTGCCTTCTCCCTCAGTTTCGCAATGATCTTTTTTATTCGTGCCTCTGTCAATTTCGTATAAGGTTTGCCATTAATAAGCATTGCTGGAGCTTCGTCACACAAACC